>DAINCG010000276.1:0-4301 GCA_036732525.1 Pseudomonadota bacterium
GGCAATTCCGGCGTGAACATTCTCCGCGGCGGCGGCGGCGGCGACCAGCTGCGCGGCGGCTCCGGCGACGACATGCTGTTCGGGCAAGCCGGCATGGACCGGCTTGAGGGCGGCGCCGGCGACGATTTCCTGGAAGGCGGGGCGGACGGCGACGTCTTGATCGGCGGCCAGGGCTCGGACTCGATCAACTATGCGGACGACACCGCCAACCTGGATATCCGCCTGTTCAACGGCTCGGCCTCCGGCGGGTCCGCGACCGGCGACAGCTACAGCCAGGTCGAGAACGTGTTCGGCGGATCGGGCGACGATTATCTGGCCGGCAATTCGGCCGCGAACATGCTGCGCGGCCGCGGCGGCGACGACGTGCTGATCGGCGGCAGCGCCGACGACATGCTCGAAGGCGGCACGGGCGCCGACGTGATGGACGGCGGCGCCGGGACCGGCGATACGGCAAGCTACATGTTCAGCGCGCTCGGCGTGAACGTCCGCCTCTTCAACAATTCCGCGGCGAACGGCGACGCGGCGGGCGACGTCATCTCGAACTTCGAAAATCTGATCGGCAGCATGGCGAACGACTATCTCGCCGGCGACGACGTCGCTAACGAGCTGACGGGCCTCGCCGGCAACGACCAGGTGCGCGGCGGCGGCGGCGACGATGTGCTGCGCGGCGGCGATGGCGTCGATTTTTACCTGGGCGCCGGCGGCGCCGACTGGAACGTCTTCGACACGGCGCTCGGCTTCGTCGACAACATCTCCGGCTTCTCGATCGCGGACGCGGACCGGGTCGTGCTCGACGACGCCATCTTCGATGCGCTCGCCACGTTCGGCACGGTGCTGGGCACGCAGCTCAGCTCCTCGGAGTTCGTGGTCGGCGCGGCCGCGACGACGGCCAACCACCGGATCATCTACAACGACCTCGCGGGCGGGCTTTTCTACGACCCCGACGGCACGGGCGCGATGGCGCTAGACGCAGTTCGCCAACATCACGGCGGGCCTGGCGCTTACCAATGCCGAGTTCCTGGTGATCTGATCCTCGGGTGGCGCCGATCCGCCAAAGCGGTCATGCTTCTCCGAGAACGGGATCGGAGGAGATGACGATGGCGACCGCATTCGAAGAAGTCATGGCCATTCGCGGCATGGGTCTGCCCGCCGCGGGCGAGGCGACCGTGCGGGGCGCGGACCCGGTCTTCTCGACTGATTTCCGCATCGGCGAGACCGCGGCGGCGGTGCTGGCCGGGGTCGGCGTCGCGGCGAACGACCTCTACGAGCTTCGGACCGGGCGTCGGCAGACGGTCGGCATCGACGTCCGCCGCGCGGCGGCGGCGCTCCGCAGCACGACATACATGCAGCGGCCGGATGCGGACGGCAATTGGCAGGCGGTGGTCAACAAGAACCACGAAGCCATGATCCAGATCACCCAGCCCTGGCCGACGAAGGACGGACGCTGGTTCCTGCCGCATTTCGGCCTGCCGCACCTGCAGAAGCGCGTGCTTGGCGTGCTCGGCTGCGAGCCGAACCCGGCTTCTGTCTCGGCCGCGGTCGCGAAGTGGGACGCGATGGATCTGGAAGCCGCGATCGACGAGATCCGCGCCTGCGGGGCGATGGTGCGATCCAACGACGAATGGCTGGCGTCGGAGCACGGCCAGGTGCTGGCGGCGAAGCCGATCGTCGAGATCATCAAGATCGCCGACAGCGACCCGGAGCCGCTGCCGCCGGGCGACCGGCCGCTCGACGGCATCCGGGCGCTCGACCTGACCCGCATCCTGGCGGGCCCGATCTCCGGCCGCACGCTCGCCGAACACGGCGCCGAAGTGCTGATGGTGACGGCGGAGCACCTGCCGCAGATCGCCGAGCATGTCATGGACACGAGCCACGGCAAGCGCAGCTGCTTCCTCAATCTGAACGAGGCCGCAGACGCGGCGACCTTGAAAGGCCTCGTCAAGGATGCCGACGTTTTCACCCAGGGCTACCGCCCCGGCATGATGCAGAAGCTGGGCTTCGCGCCGGAGGATCTGGCGGCGATCCGGCCGGGCATCGTCTACGTCTCGATCAGCTGCTTCGGCGCCGACGGGCCGTTCAGCCACCGGGCCGGGTGGGAGCAGGTCGCACAGACCGTGACCGGCATCGCCAACGAAGGCCGGCCGGACCGGCCCGCCCTGCTGCCGGCCGCCGCGAACGACTACACGACGGGCTATCTTGCGGCTTATGGCGTCATGCTGGCGCTGGCGAAGCGCGCGCGGGAAGGCGGCAGCTACCACGTCCGCGTCTCGCTCTGCCAGTCGGGCATGTTCATCTACCGCCAGGGCAAGGTCAGCCACGACCAACCGGACATGGACCTCTCGGAAGCCGAACTCGACGCGATCCGGATCGAGACGCAACCGGCGTCCGGTCCGCTACGCCATCTCGGGCCTGTGCTCGAAATGTCGGAGACGCCGCCCCGCTGGATCCGTCCGACGCCGACGCTTGGCGGCGACCGGCCGGAGTGGCCGGCGGCGACGCGGGCCGCCGCCGCCGAATGATCGATTTCTCTGGTCGGACGGCGCTCGTTACCGGCGCCAGCCGCGGCATCGGCCGGGCGGCTGCGGTCGCGCTGGCCGAAGCAGGCGCGGACGTCGCCGTCAACTACCGCACGCGAGCGGAGGATGCGGCGGAAACCGTGCGGCAGGTCGAAGCGCTCGGCCGCCGGGCGATCGCGGTGCAGGCGGACGTCGCGCGCGGCGACGACGTCGGCGCGATGATCGCCACGGTTCGGGACCGGCTCGGGGCCATCGGCGTGCTCGTCAACAATGCGGGCCAGGCGAAGCGCGTCGCGCTCGAGGACCTGACGGAGACTGACTGGGACGAGACCATGACAGTCAACCTGAAGTCCGTCTTCCTGGTGACGCAGGCCGTCTTGCCGGACATGCGGGCGGCCGGCTGGGGGCGGATCGTCAACGTCTCCTCCGGCGCCGCGAAGACCGGCGGGTCGGTCGGCATCCACTACTCGGCCTCCAAGGGCGGCGTCGACGCGCTGAGCCGCGCCTATGCGAGCCGGCTCGTGAAGGAGGGGATCACGGTCAACGTGGTCTCGCCGACGCTGATCGACACGGACATGATTCCGGACAAGTCGGTCGCCGCCGGCATTCCGATGGGGCGGCTCGGCACGACGGAGGAATGCGCAGACGCCATTGTCCACGCCGCCGGCAATGGGTACATGACCGGCCAGACTATCCTGCTGAACGGCGGCCGCTACTTCACCTGAGGCGGCGCGCCGAGTTCGGGAGCGCAAGCCCATGCCGATCCGTCCCGTCGACCGCGTCATCGCCGCCAACCAACAGCTCGAAGGCGAGGGTTTTCCGATCCGGCGGCCGTTTCCGACGCCGGCCCTGATGGATTTCGATCCATTCCTGATGCTGGACGAGGTCGGACCCGTCGACTATCCGCCGGGCCGCGCCCTCGGCGCGCCGGACCACCCGCATCGCGGTTTCGAGACCGTCTCCTACGTGCTGTCCGGCGAAAAGCTGCATGAAGATTCCACCGGCAAGACGCAACTGCTGAGGCCGGGCGACGTGCAGTGGATGACCGCGGGCGCCGGCATCGTGCATTCGGAGCTGCCGAGCCCCGCCTTCAAGGCGGCCGGCGGGCGGGCGCACAGCTTCCAGATCTGGGTGAACCTGCCGAAGGCCCGGAAATACGCGGAGCCCGGCTACCAGCACCTGCCGGGCGACGCCACGCCGGTCGCGGAGCAGGACGGCGGCCGGATCTCCGTCCGCGTGATCGCGGGGGCCGCGTTCGGCGTCGAGGCCGCGATCGGCACGGCGACGCCGGTGTGGCTGCAGGACTGGCGCCTCGCGCCGGGCGCCGAAGCGGAACTGCCGGTTCCCGAAGATTTCAACGCCGCGGCCTATGTCTTCGAGGGCGAGGCCCGGTTCGGACCGGACCGGGCGTCGGCCGGGGTCGGCGATTTCGTCGTCTTCGGCGCGGGCGACCGGATCGTCATGCGCGGCGGCGCCGGCGGCGGGCGATTCCTATTGCTGGCCGGCGCGCCGCTGGCGGAGCCGGTGGCGCGCTACGGGCCGTTCGTCATGAATACGGAAGCGGAACTGCACGCCGCGTTCGACGACTACCGCTCCGGCCGAATGGGCGTGATCGCGCGATCCTGAATCAGGCGCCCGCGCTTGGCGGTGCCGCCGACGCCGGCCCCGCGCCGACGGCGGCATAGAGGTCGGCGATGGCGAGACTGGCGTCGGCCTCGGCGCCGGCGAGGCTCTGCCGGTTCGTGATCAGCGTCCGGCGCGCGACCAGGACGTCGAGGAAGCCGA
>DAINCG010000276.1:4387-5250 GCA_036732525.1 Pseudomonadota bacterium
CCTCCGCGGCGGCGAGCGCGGCGAGCGCCGTTTCCGCCTCGCCAAGCGCGGTCAGCAGGACGGACCGATAGGCCAGCAGGGCTTCCCGCGCCCGCGCCTCGGCGGCGTCGACCCGCGCCTGGCGTCCGCCCGAATCGAACAACGGGATATCCAGATTGGCGGCGATCGTGGCGATCACCGTTTCGATGACGTCGGCCGCGCCGATGCCGGTCAGGCTGGCGGTCAGCGCGCCGGGGATGGTCAGCGTCGGGTAGAAATCCGCCTCCGCGACGCCGATGGCGGCGGTGGCGCGCGCGAGCTCCGCTTCGGCTGCGCGGACATCGGGCCTGAGGCGGAGAAGGTCGCGCGGCAGTCCGATCGAAGGACCGCCGGCGAAGGTCGGCGCGCCGGCGCCGGCAGGCAACGCGGCGGCCCCGGGAGGCTGGCCGGTCAGAATGGCGAGCGCCGCGCTCGACGCGGCGAGGCTTTCGCGGAAGGGGCCGCGCTGCGCCTCGGCGACGTCGGCTTCGGCGCGCGCAAGGTCGAGCGAAGACGCGATGCCCGCGTCGAAGCGCGCGCGCACGAGGTCCAGGCTGTCCCGCTGCAGGCCGAGCGAGATTTCGACGAGGTCGAGCCGCGCCCGGTTCAGGCGGATCTCGATATAGCGGCGGACGACGTCGGCCGCGGTCAGGCGCGCGATGTCGTCCCGGACGAGCGCCCGCCGCCTGGCTTCGGCTTCCGCCGCCTCGACGCTGCGGCGCCGGCCGCCGAACAGGTCGGGCGTCCAGGAAAACAGCAGCCCCGCGGACGCGTCGCCCTGCACGGGATCGTTTCGATCCCGGCCGTCGACCAGCCGCGCCTCTGCGCCGGCCCCGCCGCTGGCG
>DAINCG010000276.1:5291-5715 GCA_036732525.1 Pseudomonadota bacterium
CGTCGAGCCGAGCGGCGGCCGCCTGGATGTCGAGATTGCCTTCGAGGGCGGCGGCGACCAGCCCGTTCAGGGCCGGGTCCCGATAGCCCTGCCACCAGGCCGCCGCCATCGCCGCGCCCGCCGGCGGCAGCTGGAAGGCGCCGTCGGGGGCCGGCATGCTGTAGGCCGCCGGCGTCTCGATGACGGGCGGCGCATAGTCCGGCCCCACGGTCTGGCAGCCGGCGAGAACCAGCGCCGCGACGGCTATGGCGCGCAAGACGTTCATTCCGCCGCCTTGAGTTCGGGCGACGTCTTGGCGGGCAGCGGCGCCTCGCCGACGTCCGGGATGCCGCGCGCCGCTTCCAGTTCCTTGTCGAGCCGGTCGCCCTCCGCCGCGCGCGGCTTGGTCAGGCGGGCGAGGCTCAGATAGGCGATCGGCGTCAGG
>DAINCG010000276.1:5774-6509 GCA_036732525.1 Pseudomonadota bacterium
GGCGATGCCGAGGCCGCCGAAGACGACCCAGCCGATCGCAGCGCGCGCCTCGGCGCCGGGGCCGCCGCTCAGGATCAGCGGCAGGCCGCCGCAGATTGTGGAGATCATCGTCATGGCGATCGGGCGGAGGCGCACGGTGGCGGAGGTGTAGACGGCGTCGCGCACGCTCATGCCCGCGTCGCGCAACTGGTCGGCGAACTCCACGACGAGGATGCCGTTCTTCGCCATCAGGCCGATCAGCATCAGGAGGCCGATCTGGGAGTAGATGTTGATGGAGGTGCCGGTCAGATAGAGCGCCAGGACGGCCGCCGCGACGCCGAACGGCACGGTCGCCATGACGACGGCGGCCGACGCGATGCTTTCGAACTGGGCGGCCAGCACCAGGAAGACGACGATCAGCGCCACCAGATAGGTGATCGCCACCTCGTTGCCCGTCTCGTCGAGGCTCGCGGCCTCGCCCTGGAGGATCATCGTCACGCCCGGCGGCAGGACCCGGTCGGCCAGCGCACGCAGGTCGTCGATGGCGCTCCGCAGCGGGTAGCCCTGGGCCAGGTCCATGTCGACGTCGATCGCCCGGCGCTGGCTGGTGCGATCCAGTTCGGCGGCGACGCCCTCTTCCTTCAGGCTGACGACGCTGGAGAGCGGCGTCAGCTGGCCTTGGGAATTCCGAACATAGAGATTGGCGAGGTCGCCCGGATCGTTGACCGCGCCGCCGGCCGATTCCAGGCGGATCGG
>DAINCG010000277.1:0-3595 GCA_036732525.1 Pseudomonadota bacterium
CTCGATCAAGCGCTGGCTCGACCCGGAGACCGCCGGCGTAGTCAAGTCGAAGGCCGGCGAGGTCGACGACATCGTCGCGGTCGACGACTACACGGTCGAGTACAAGCTGAAGACCTCCTATTCCGAGCTGCTGCTGCAGATGACGCAGCACTACTTCTCGATCATCAACGCCGAGGAAGCGGCGGCGCAGGGGGCCGACTACGGCGTCAAGGGCATCGACGGCACCGGTCCCTACTGCTTCGAAAGCTGGGAGCCGCGCAACCAGACGGTCCTGACCAAGCATGAGGGCTACAATTGGGGCCCGCCGCAGTTCACCTACCAGTCGCCGCAGGTCGACAAGATCATTTGGCGGGTCAGCCCGGAAGAGAGCACGCGCGTCGCTTCGATCCAGACCGGCCAGACGGACGTGCTGCAGCATGTGCCGTACTGGGCCATTCCCCAGCTCAAGGCCGCGCCCAACCTGCATTCCAGCCAGGCGGAAGCTTATTTCTGGAACTACTATGTCGGCATGAAGATCACCCGTCCGTTCATGGACGACGTCCGGGTGCGGAAGGCGATCAATCTGGCGGTCGATTCCGGGGCGATCGCCGAAGCGGTCTACTTCGGGTTCGCCGAGCCGGCGAACACCTATATGAGCCAGAAGGTCATCGATTTCGATCCGACCGTCGACACCTCGCAGTTCGACTACGCGCCCGAAAAGGCCGCCGCGCTGCTCGACGAGGCCGGCTGGAAGATGGGATCGGACGGCGTGCGCGAGAAGGACGGCGAGAAGCTGGAATTGACCGCCTACGCGATGGCGATCCCCCAGACCAAGCAGATCATCGAGGCCGTGCAGGGAGACCTGCGCAAGGCGGGCGTCGACCTGCAGATCCAACTGTTCGACTCGACCGTGATCTGGGGCAAGCTCAAGACCCAGGAATTCGACCTGTACACCATGTCCTATCCCTACCTGACGGCGTCCGACGGCATCGCCCTCTACTTCTCCTCGAAGAACATGCCGGCCCCGAACCGCATGAACTGGGACGATCCGGAGGAGACGGACGTCTGGCTGCAGAAGGCCAACGCGTCCGCGACGGCGGAGGAGCGCCAGCAGTGGGTCGGGAAGATCCTGCACAAGGTGCATGACGCGACCGTCTGGATCCCGATCGCGCACGAGCCGCTCTTTATCTTCGCGAACGCCGACAAGCTGAAGCCGGTGAGGGCGCACGGCATCTACGGCGCCGGCGTCTACAAGGGGCTGGAACTGGCCCCGAAGTGAGCCGCTGACGACCCGAACGCGGCGCCCGGCCAAGAACGGGGTCGGGCGCCGCTGGTTTTTTGCCGAACAAGGATTCCTTCCATGGCGTCAGGCGCGTTGCTCGAGGTGCGGGGACTCTCTACGCATTTCCATTCGAGCGAAGGGGTCTTCAGGGCGGTCGACGGCGTCAGTTTCACGGTCGGGCGCGGCGAGGTCGTCGGGATCGTCGGCGAGTCGGGCTGCGGCAAGTCCGTGACGTCGCTCTCGATCATGCGGCTGGTGCCGTCGCCGCCGGGCGAAATCGCGGCCGGCGAGATCCTGTTCGAAGGCGTCGACCTGCTCGCCAAGTCGGACGCCGAGATGCGCCGGGTGCGCGGCAAGCAGATTTCGATGATCTTCCAGGAGCCGATGACCTCGCTCAATCCGGTCTACACGATCGGCGACCAGATCATGGAAGGCCTGCTGCAGCACGAACGCATCGGCCGCGCCGCCGCGCGCGAGCGCGCGATCGAGATGCTCGACCTCGTGCGCATCCCGTCGCCCGCAAGCCGGATCGACGCCTTCCCGCACGAACTTTCGGGCGGCATGCGCCAGCGCGCGATGATCGCCATCGCGCTCGCCTGCGAGCCGAAGCTCCTGATCGCCGACGAGCCGACGACGGCGCTCGACGTCACGATCCAGGCGCAGATCCTGGAATTGATGGCCGACATTCGCGCGCGGACCGGCACCGCGATGATCCTGGTGACCCACGATCTTGGCGTCGTCGCGGAGACGGTCGACAAGGTCGTCGTCATGTATGCGGGCGACGTCGTCGAGACGGCGCCGACGGCGGCGCTCTTCGACGATGCGCATCATCCCTACACGCTGGGCCTGATGACCTCGATTCCGCGCCTCGACATGGCGGCGGTCGAGCTGACGCCGATCCCCGGCAATGTGCCGAACCCCTATCAGATCCCGGAGGGCTGCAAGTTCAATCCGCGCTGCCCGTTCGCCGACGCGCGGTGCCGCGCGGAACGCCCGCCGCTGCAGGAGGTCGCGCCCGGCCACAGCGCGGCCTGCTGGAAGCTTCCGATCGAGGCGCATGTCGCATGAACGCCCTGCCGCACAATTCCGCCGCCGCGCCCTTGCTCTCGATGCAGGCGGTCGAAAAGCATTTCGACGTGTCGAAGGGCGTGGTGCTGCAGCGTAAGGTCGGCGCCGTGAAGGCCGTCGATGGCGTCAGCCTGGACCTCCGCGAAGGCGAGACGCTGGCGCTGGTGGGCGAGTCCGGGTGCGGCAAGTCGACGATGGGGCGGATCGCGCTCGGGCTGATAAGTCCGACCGGCGGGCGCGTCGCGTTTCGCGGCCAGGATTTGGCGCAATTGTCGCGCCGCCAGATGCGCGCCCTCCGCCGCGAGATGCAGATCATTTTCCAGGACCCGTTCGCCAGCCTCAATCCGCGCCTGACCGTGGCGGACACGCTGGGCGAGCCGTTGGACGTTCACCGCATCGCCAGGGGCGACGCGCGGCGGCGGCGGATCGAGGAACTGCTGGAGATCGTCGGCCTGTCGGCCTGGCATATGCCGCGCTATCCGCACGAGTTTTCCGGCGGCCAGCGCCAACGGATCGGCATCGCCCGTGCGCTCGCGGGCGATCCGAAGCTGCTTGTCTGCGACGAGCCGGTATCGGCGCTCGACGTCTCGATCCAGGCCCAAGTCATCAACCTGCTGATGGATCTGCAGCGGCGCTTCGGCCTCTCCTATCTCTTCATCTCGCACGACATGGCGGTGGTGAAGCATGTCAGCCATCGCGTCGCGGTCATGTATCTCGGCAAGATCGTCGAGGTCGCGGACAAGACCCGGCTCTTCGATGAGCCGCGGCACCCCTACACCCGGGCATTGCTCTCCGCCGTGCCGACCCCCGATCCGCACGGGCGGCGACAACGGATCGTGCTAGAGGGCGACGTCCCGAGCCCGCTCAACCCGCCGCCTGGCTGCCGGTTCCACACCCGTTGTCCCTACGCGACCGACATCTGCAAGCAGGACGAGCCGCCGCTCGAGCAGGACGCGGACGGCCGCGCCGTCGCCTGTTTCAACTGGCGCACGGTCGCCCAAACCGCCGCCGCGCCGCCGCGGCCGCAGGCCGCCCCCGCCACGCCGGCCGCGCGGCGGATGGCGCTCTACCGCGCCGCGCTCAAGCGGAACGCCTGACGCACATCCGATCGCCTGGCCCGTGACGAGGGCCTGTTGTCGAGGGCCGCCAGTTTTTGGCGTGTGCTTGGGAACGGTGTTCGACCGCAATCGCTTTACGCGACATGGGCGGAAATTCGATCTCAGAAGCAGCGCCCGAACGCCCGCATACGGCCCGAGTCGCGGTATT
>DAINCG010000277.1:3605-5592 GCA_036732525.1 Pseudomonadota bacterium
CCTCGGCCGTCGCGTCGTCCGCGCCTTTGGCGATCTCGGCGTCGATGTCGTGGCGGCGGCGAGACGTCCGGAGGCGGTGGACGAGGGCGCCATTGGCGGCGTCGCGGCCGCCGACGTCACGGAGCCAAGCAGCCTGCCCGCGGCGCTTTCCGGCGTCGACGCCGTCGTCAACTGCGTCGGCTGCTATGTGGAGTCCGGCGCGCGGACGTTCGCCGCTGTGCATGTCGAGGGCGCGGCCAACCTAGCGAGGGCGGCCCGTGTCGCTGGCGTCGCCGACTTCGTCCAAATCTCCGGGATCGGGGCGGATTCATCGTCGGCCTCGCCCTATGTGCGCGCGCGGGGCGAGGGCGAGGCCGCCGTCCGCGACGCGTTTCCGGGCGCCTGCATTCTGCGGCCCAGCGTCATGTTCGGACCGGGCGGTGATACGCTCGCGGCGTTGGCGGCGTTCATGCGCGCGTCGCCGGCGTTTCCGCTGTTCGGAGACGGGTCCGTCCGGCTGCAGCCGGTTTTTGTCGACGATGTCGCGCGCGCGGCGGCCGCGGCGACGGACAGGCCTGCGGCGCGCGGCCAGGTCTACGAACTCGGCGGGCCGGACCGGCTGTCCTACAGGCAACTCGCCGAACGCGTGCGGCGATGGGCCGACGCCAGTACGGCATTGTTCCCGGCGCCGCTCGGCGTATGGCGCGCTTTTGCGACGCTCGCCGCGGTCTTGCCGCGGCCGCCGGTGACCGAAGGGATGGTCACGCTGATGTCCGCGGACAACATCGCGAGCGGCGCCTTCCCTGGCCTGTCCGACCTCGGCATTGCGCCAACCAGCATGGAGGCGATCGCGCCGGAATATCTGGCGGGGCGGAGCCGATAGATGCCGGACTGGACCAACGAGCTGTGGGGCCTTGGTCTGCCGTTTCCGGAGGTCGCCATCCGGCTGGGCGCGGCGCTCTTCCTGGGCGGCGCAATCGGCTTCGAGCGGGAGGCCGCAGGACGCGCCGCAGGCTTGCGGACGCACATGCTGGTCAGCCTCGCTTCGGCGCTTTTCACCGTTGTTGCGTTCGAGATGTTTGCGCGGCTTCGCGACAGCGGCATTACCTCCGGAGCCGACCCGCTGCGGTTGTTGGAGGCGGTGACCGCCGGCGTCGCGTTCCTGGCGGCCGGTTCGATCCTGCACGGCAGAGGCGGCGTGCGCGGCGTCACGACCGGCGCTGGCCTGTGGCTCGCCGGCGCCATCGGCATGGCGTCCGGATATGGCCTCTTTGGCCTTGCCGTCCTCGCCACCGCGCTTGCGGTCATCGTGCTTGCGGTTCTCCGCCTCTTCGAGCGCTAGATGGAACTGACCGTCGGCGCTCCCGTTAAGACTGAACAACCAGGATCCCGGCGCGCCGGATCCGATCCGTCGGCCGCCGCTGCCAACGCAGGAACGCCAGCCATGCCGACACCAGAACCGAACGCCCGATTTTTCAGCACAAAGGCCGGATGGTCGTGTTCGACCTGGAGCGCGCCGCCGGGCGAGGCCGGGCGGCGCCTGGGGCTGGCAGCCTGACTGCGGGCCAGGCGTGCAAGCAATGAACACTTCCGAACCCATGCAAAGCGGCGGCGACGACCGGCCGCTCGTCTTGATAACCGGGGCTGCCGGCGGCGTCGGCTCGGCGCTGAACGAACGTCTGTCGGAGGACTACCAGGTCGTCGGCCTCGATCTTGAGGGCCTTGAGGCCGACAGCGAGCTGATTTCGGTCGATCTTTCGAGCAGCGATTCCGTCGAACTCGCGCTCCATCGGTTCGCCGAACGTCACGGCCGCCGCATCGCCGCGGTCATTCATCTGGCCGCATATTTCGATTTCACCGGCGAGGAGCATCCGGCCTACGAGGCTGTCAATGTCGAAGGCACGCGCAACCTCCTGCGGGCGCTCCAGGATTTCGAGGTCGGGCTTTTCCTCTATTCCGGCACCATGCTCGTGCACAAGCCGGGCGCGCCGGGCGTTCCGATCGGCGA
>DAINCG010000277.1:5602-6497 GCA_036732525.1 Pseudomonadota bacterium
CATCGAACCGAAATGGGCGTACCCGAAATCCAAGGCGCGGGCGGAAGAGGCGATCCGCGCCGAGCATGGCGACATCCCATATTGCCTGCTGCATCTGGCCGGCCTCTACGACGAGATGACCGCCGTGCCGACGCTGGCGGAGCAAATTCGCCGCATCTACGAGCGCGATCCCAAGGCGCACGCCTATTCGGGCGATTTGAGCACGGGCCAGGCCTTCCTGCACCGGGACGACATGGTCGACGCCTTCGTCCGGGCCGTCGAGCGCCGCCAGGACCTGCCCGACGACGTGGTGATCCTGATCGGCGAAGAAGCGGCGGTCGGATACGGCGAGCTGCAGGAGCGGTTGGCCAAGCTGATCCACGATGCCGACGACTGGACGACGCTCTCCGCGCCGAAGCCGATCGCGAAGGCGGGCGCCTGGCTCGAGGAGAAGAGCGAGCCGATCGTTCCGGACGATTTCGACCAGGGCGAGAAGCCGTTCATCCGCCCCTTCATGATCGATATGGCGGACGACCACTACGAACTGGATACCACCAGGGCCCGCGAACTGCTCGACTGGCGCCCGCGCCATTCCATCCGCGACACGCTGCCGGCGATCGTCGCGAATCTGAAGGCGGACCCGGCGGGCTGGTATGATGCGAACGGTTTGACGCCGCCGCCATGGCTCATGGCGGCGGCCGATCGCGCCGATGCGCCTGACGAGCCGGAAGCGCTCAGGTCCGGACATGAGCGCGCTTTCCGCGAAAAGCATGCGGCGTTCCTCTGGGCCGCCTTCCTCAACATCGGCCTCGGCGCCTGGCTCGTCGTCAATCCGGTGCTTGCCGGCTACGAGTCGGCGGCGATGCGCTGGAGCGACATCGGGGCGGGCGCGCTCGTCATGCTGCTGTCCCTCGCG
>DAINCG010000278.1:0-763 GCA_036732525.1 Pseudomonadota bacterium
CGCGACGAGCCCCGCCGCGACCGCATCCCGTCCTTCGGCGGCCGACAGGTCCCAGGTGAAGGCCAAAATGTCCCGCCAATGGGCGTCGGCGTGGAGGAGTTCGGCGACGCCGGCCTTGTCGCTCGCGGCGAGCGCCGTCTCGAACGCGCGGAGCCAGCGCTCGACGGCGGCGTGGGCGGCTGAGGCTTGCGGATCGGCGCGCAGGGAAATGTCCTGATAGTTCATCGCGGGTGGCCTCTCGAAAAGGATTGACGCGAATCTGTCTCGGTCTCCGACGTCCGGGGGCGCTCTCGTTTCGGGGCGTCCGGAAAGGAATGTCGGGCTTGTTCGCCTGTCAGTATCGGACAGGCCGCCAGCGAGGCCAAGCGCCGCCCCGAGTCACTCCGCGGCGGAGCGGAGGTTCGGCTGGCCGTAGTCCGCCGCCGCGCGTTCGGCGCTGACCTTGCCGTCGGCGACGTCGGCGGCGACGCGTTCCGGCTCGCGCTCGCGCGCCGCAGCGTAGCCGCCGCCGCCCGCCGTCTCGACGATCAGGCGGTCGCCGCGGCTGACGCGGGTGAAGATCTTCGAGGGGATGTCCTCGACGCGGCCATCCGCGCGCACCAGCCGGGACGTCGACATGGCGCCCGGCCCGCCGCCGATGCTGCCGGCGGCGGCCGTATAGTGACGCTCGCCCCGATGGGTCAGCGCGATGTCGTCCGCCTGGAATACGTACTCGCGGACAACGCCGAGCCCGCCGCGGCGCTTGCCGGGGCCGCCGGAATCC
>DAINCG010000278.1:773-6487 GCA_036732525.1 Pseudomonadota bacterium
GAAGCGGACGACGCGGATCGGCGCCTCCAGCGCCATCGCCTCGATCGGCATGTTCATGCTGTTGGTGGCGTCGGTCTGCAGGCAGTCGACGCCGTCGCGGGCCTGGCTGGCGCCGGTGCCGGCGGCGACCAGCTCGCTGACGATGAACGGGCTGCCGTCCGCGCGGGCGCCGCCGAAGGCGAGCATCAGGGAGAGGCCGGCGGACGCGGCCGGCGCCCGGTCGGGCGCCGCCACGGCGAGCGCGCCGACGAAGCAGCCGCAGAGCCGCTTGATCGTCGCGGTGCGCGCGTTGACCGCCGCCGGCTCCCTCGGGTTGACCAGGCTGCCTTCCGGCAGGTGCAGGGTGACCGGGCGGAAGCAGCCGCCGTTCGTCGGAATCTGAGCGCCGGTGAGCGCGCGGACGGCATAGTAGGCGGCCGCCTGCGCGCCCGACGGCACGGCGTTGATTGGCCCGCGCACCTGGGGGCTCGTCCCGGTCAGGTCGAAGTGGATGGCGCCGTCGCCGACGGTCACCGCGACGGCGATCCTGACGCGCCGGTCGTGATCGACGCCGTCATTGTCGAGCCAGTCCTCGTAATGGAACGTGCCTTGCGGCAGTTGCCGGAGCGCCTCTCGCGTCATGGCCTCCGAACGGGCGAGCAGTTCTTCGAACATGGCTTCCAGCGCCACGCCGCCATGGCGCGCGGCCAGTTCGCCGAGCCGGCGCCCGCCCACCTTGCAGGCGGCGAGCTGGGCATGGAGGTCGCCCATGAAGGTGTCCGACATGCGGATGTTGAGACGCAGGATCTTCTCCAGCGTCTCGTTGGGCTCGCCACGGTCGAGATATTTGAGCGGCGGCAAGCGGAGGCCTTCCTGGAAGATCTCCGTCGCGTTGGTCGGGATCGAGCCCGGCGACATGCCGCCCATGTCCTGGTGATGCACCGTCGTCACGCTGAAGGCGATGACGCGGCCGTCGGCGAAGACCGGCATGAAGAGCGTGATGTCGGGCAGGTGGGTGCCGCCGCTGTAGGGATCGTTCAAGAGGTAGACGTCGCCCTCCCGCATCGTCGCCTGCGGGAAGGTCGCCTGGACGGCGGCGAGGGCCGGGATCATCGTCGCGAGATGCAGCGGGATCGCCGTCGCCTGGGCGAGCGTATCGCCCGCCGCGGTGAACAGGGCGGCCGAGCAGTCCATGCCTTCCTTCACGATCGGCGAGAAGGAGCTGCGCAGCAGGGTGAGCTGCATCTCGTTCGCGATGCCGTCGAGCTTGTTGCGCACGACTTCCAGCGTGACGGGGTCGATCGCGGTTTCGTCGGCGGTCATGACTGTCGCTCCCGTGTCAGGATCAGCGCGCCGTCGGCCGCGACGTCGCAGCGCCAGCCCGGTTCGACCAGCGTGGTGGTGTCGGCCTGCTCGACGATGGCGGGGCCGTGGAACGCCGCGCCGGGCGCGAGCCGGTCGCGGATGTAGATGTCGGCCTCGACCCGGCCCTGGCGCACCAGGATCGAACGGCGGGCGCGGCGCGCGTCGCCGGCCTCCGGCCCCGCGTCGGTCGGGGCGGCCTCGGCGGCGGCCACGCTGTGCACCGACCGGAGGTTCACGATCTTCGCGGGCGCGGCCGTGTGGTGCCCGTAGAGCTGATCGTGCGCCGCGCAGAAGTCGTCGTAGAGCCGGTCGATGGGGTCGTCGTCGTCCAGGCGGAACGGCGTCTCGATATAGTGGGACTGGCCGACATAGCAGACGTCGGCGAAGTAGTTCCGGGCGACCGTCCCGCCCTGCAGGCGCTCCAGCGCCATCAGCGCCGCGCACTCCTCGTCCAGGCGCGCGAAGGTGCGGCGGACGTCCGCCATGTTCGTGTCGGCGAGACGCTCGGGGAAGGCGGCGGCGGCTTCGTGCTCGACGGCGGCGGACAAGAGGCCGTCGGCCGAGAGCACGCCCGGATAGCGCGGGACGACGACGCGGCCGATGCCGAGTTCATCCGCAAGCGCCGTCGCGTGCACCGGCCCGCCGCCGCCGAGCGCGACCAGGGCGAAGCCGCGCGGGTCGATGCCGCGGCTGATCGAAACCAGGCGGATGCCTTCCGCCATCTGGGCGTTGACGACGCGGTGGATGCCGAGCGCGGCCGCCTCCAGCGTCAGGCCGAGCGGCTGGGCGACCCGTTCCTCGATCGCCTGCCGGGCGAGGTCCGGGTTCAGGTCGAACGCGCCGCCGGCGAAATAGCCGGGGTCGATATAGCCGAGCGCGATCGAGGCGTCGGTCACCGTCGCCTGCTCGCCGCCCTTGCCGTAGCAGGCGGGGCCGGGGTCGGCGCCGGCGCTTTCCGGGCCGACGCGCAGGCTGCCGCCGCCGTCGATCCAGGCGATGCTGCCGCCGCCCGCGCCGATCGCGTTCACGTCGACCATCGGGACGCGGATCGTGTAGGCGCCGAGCAGGCCTTCCGGCCTGAGCAGCGGCTGGCCGCCGCTGATCAGGGCGATGTCGGAACTGGTGCCGCCGATGTCGATGGTGATGAGGTCCTGGCGCCGGCGCCGGCGGCCGAGGCGCCGATCACGCCCGCCGCCGGGCCGGACAGAAACAGCCGGACGGGCCGCCGCCGGGCGACCGTCGCGGAGCAGATGCCGCCGCGGGACTGCATGATTTGAAGGGCGGCCGGCACGCCGGCTTCGGCGAGGTCGCTCTCCATGCCGGCGAGATAGCGGTCGAGGCGCGGCTTCACATAAGCGTCGAACGCGGTGACGCAGGTCCGCTCGTATTCCCGGAAGGCCGGGTCGACCTCGCTCGACATCGAGACGGCGAGGCCGGGATGCCGCTCCTTCAGATATGCGGCGACGCGCCGTTCGTGGTCCGGATTGGCGAAGGAGAAGAGGAGGCAGATCGCGACCGCCTCCACCCCTTCCGCGACCAGACGATCGACCGCCGCCGCGAGGCTCGCCTCGTCGAGCGGCGTTTCAATCGCGCCGGTCGGCCCGACCGCTTCCTTGACGCCGACGCGGCGCGCGCCGGGCGCGAGGAAGGTCGGCGTCTCCGGCTCCAGGATGAGGTCGTAGACCTGGCGGCGGTTCTGGCGGCCAATTTCGATGACGTCGGTGAAGCCCTCGGTCGCGATCAGGCCGATCCTGGCGCCTTTGCGTTCGAGCACAGCGTTGGTCGCGACGGTCGTGCCGTGGACGAAGCGCGCGACGGACGCCGGCGCGATGCCCCAGCCAGCCAGCACGTCGCGGATGACGCCGCGGACGGCCTCGCCGGGGTTCGCGCGCGTCGACGGCACTTTCGCCAGCCTGAGGGTGCCGTCGGACCCGCGGGCGACGACGTCGGTGAACGTCCCGCCCGTGTCGACGCCGATCGCATAGCTTGTCGTATTCATGGTGACTCTCTGAGCGGACGCATAACCTTAGCGGCCGTCTTCGACCGCTGCCAGCGGCGGACGTGCGGAACAATAGGCCAGGGCGGAGCGTCGTCCGGTCAGAGAGCCGGCGTGATGCGCGCCTGAGGCCTCTACACCCTGGGTGGGGCAAGTTTACCCCAGGGCGTGGATGCGCGGAATTCCTGACGAGGCCGACGCGCGAACCGCGTCGGTCTGGGGCGACGCAGCCTCATTTCCCAAGCTAGCGTGTCGTCAACTTATTCAAATTGCAGGATTATTTATCCTGGCACGCCGATTGCTAACAATTGGTTAACGACCCATCGCGAGGGCGCGTCGTCGTCCCTCCGACGTGCGGAAAGGTCCGCGAATGACCGGTGCGGCGCTCCTGGCGCGCGCCGCGATCGACCCTGAAACCTGCAGCTGAGGGACCGTCCCATGCCCGTACAAGTCAGCTATCCCGGCGTCTATATCCAGGAAGTCGCGTCCGGCGTGCGGACGATCGCCGGGGTCTCCACGTCGATCGCGCTGTTCGTCGGCATGACGCAGCGGGGCCCGCTCAACACGGCCGTCCGCCTGCTGAGCTTCGCGGCCTATGAGCGGACCTTCGGGTCGGACACGACCGTCTCCGAGATGACGGACCAGGTGCGCCAGTTCTTCCTGAACGGCGGCAGCCAGGCCTATGTCATGCGCATCGCCGACGCCGGAACGTCGACGCCGGCCGAGGCGGTGCTGCGCAACGAAGCCGACGACGACGACGTGCTGGAGCTCACGGCGGCGGAGCCCGGGCGCATCGGCGAAAGCGTGCGGGTGGAAGTGTCCTACGCGACGGCCCAGCCGGAAGCGACCTTCACCCTGATCGCGGCCCGGGAGGCGGTCGACGCCGCCGGAAACCTCGTGCTGGTCGAGCGGGAGACGATCGCCGAACTCAGCATGAACCCGAACGCGTCGCGCTTCGTCGAAACCGCGCTGGAGCAGGAATCCCGCCTGATCCGGGGCCGGTCGGTCGCCTCACAGGCGCCGATCGAGGGCTATTCGATGAGCGGCCGGGCGGAGGCCGACTGGCTGGCCGCGCTGAACGCCCAGCTCGCGACCCAGGGCAATACCGGCTCGTTCATGATTTCCGTCGACGGCCGGCCGGCCGCGCCGGTCACGCTGACCGGGCCGCTCGCCGCCCTTGCCGACATTCAGTCGGCGGTCGATTCGGCCGTCGGCGGCGGACTCGCGACCGTCTCGACGCCTGCCTTGACCGGCGGGGCGGAAGAGGTGCTGCTGATCGCCAGCAACACCGCCGGCGGCAGCGTGCGCATCCTAGCCGGCCTTACGGGCGACCTTGCGGCGCCGATGCATCTCGGCACGGCGAACAACGGCCTCGAGGTCGGCGGCTTCGCCCGCCTGCGGCCGGCGCCGACCGGGCTCTTCATGTCGCTCGGCGACCTCGACAGCGGATCCGGCACGTGGCTCAACCGGCTCGGGACGCTCGCACGGACCGACACGGCCGACATTCCGGACTACACCGTCACCACGAGCCAGCGCGCGGACGCCTACACGGTGACCGGGCTGCCGGCGGGCGTGACCATGTGGGAGGCGGTTCCGGCGGCGGGGACCAGCCTCCGCAATCTCCGGGACTCGCTGCAGATCCTGGCGCAGGCGGTCGGCGCCACGGCCGGCGCGAACTACAGCGCCGCCCTCGAAGGCTTCCGGCTGGTGCTTGCCGCCGATTTGGCGAGCGCGGCCGAGCAGGAGACCGCCGCCGTGACCACCAGCGGCGCCTACGGCATCGCGACGCCCGCAACCGGCATCTTCGGCGTCGATCCGAACGTGTTGCGCCTGCCGCTCGGCAGCTTCGCCACACCGTCCAACTATGTCGCCGGAACTGCCGGCGGGCAGGACGGCGACATGCCGGGCCTGGACGACTATTCCCGCGCCTACGGCATCGCCGCCAGCAATATCGACCTCTTCAACCTGCTGATCCTGCCGCGGGTGTTGAGCGATGGCTCCGGCGCCGCCCAGGGCGACGCCGAGCGGGCGCCGCTCTGGGGGCCGGCGAGCGCCTTCTGCCGCGACCGGCGGGCCTTCCTTCTGATCGACCCACGCGACGACTGGACGAGCGCCCAGACCGCCGCCAGCGGCATCGGACAGGTGCGCACCGGCGCGGTCGGCGACCATGCGGCGGTGATGTGGCCGCGGCTGCGCATCGTCGACGCCCAGACCGGCCTCTTGAAGACCATCGATCCTTCGGGCTCCGTCGCCGGCGTCGCGGCGCGCATCGACGGGAGGCGCGGCGTCTGGAAGGCGCCGGCCGGGTTGGAGGCCAACATCCTGGGCGTGCGCGGCGCGGCCGTCACCATGTCCGACGCGGAGAACGGCCTGC
>DAINCG010000279.1:0-851 GCA_036732525.1 Pseudomonadota bacterium
CGACGCGCCGCCCGCCATCATTCGATCCCCGCGACGCGCTTGTTGTACAGCGTCTTCACGAACTTGACCGGCCGGTCGTCATAGAGCGTCCCTTCGGAAAGTCGGGTCTTGATCTCCTTCAGCACGATCGCGGTGATCGGCCGGATCTTCAGGTCGAGCGCCGAATCGATGTCGCGCCAGTGCAGCTTCAGCAGTTCGTCCTGATCGACGTCCGCCGTCGCGGCGACCCGATCATATTCGGCGGCGAAGAAGCGGGCGTTGAAGCGACGCGGCCGGCCGGGCGGCGTCACCGCGCGATAGATGTAGGTCAGGCCGTCGAGCGCCGGGCCGTAGCCTGTCTCGAAGAACGGTCCCCACCCCTTCGGCGGCCGCGCGGGGGCCGCCGCCTTCGCGCCCAGAATCAGCCCTGCCTCTTCGAAAGTCTCGCGGACGGCGGCCAGCGCCAGCGCCTGGGCGCGCCGCGGGCTCGCCGTCGCCTGGAGGCGCGCCGCGACGTCCGGGCGCAGCGCCGTCGCCGGCGTCACATAGCCGTCGCTGCGGTCGACCCGGCCGCCCGGAAAGACGTAGTGGTGCGGATAGAAGACATGGCCGGAGCTCCGCTCGCCCATCAGCACTTCCGGCGTCCGCCCGCGCATGCGGACGAGCACCAGCGTCGCGGCGTCGCGGATCGACGGCGGGCGTTCTTTTACGGGGCTGGAGGGCGCGTCGGCCATCGGTTTCGGCTCCGGGAATCGGACGGGAGCCGACAGAATATGGGGTGCCCAACCGGATTTGAACCGGTGACCTCCTGGACCACAACCAGGCGCTCTAACCAACTGAGCTATGGGCACCACAGGGGAAGGCCAGCGTTA
>DAINCG010000279.1:861-1089 GCA_036732525.1 Pseudomonadota bacterium
TCGCCGCCGTCAATGGGATCGGCGGCGTCCCGCGTTCAACGAGCCCCTGGGCAAGCGCGTCCGCCGACGGCATAGTCCGCGGCCAGACCGGTCATCATAACCAGGAAGCGATCTTTCATGCGTCTTGCCGCCAATCTTTCCCAACTCGGCACCGAAACGGCGTTCGAAGTGCTCGCGCGCGCCGCCAAGCTTGCCGCGTCCGGCCGCGACGTCATCAACCTCGGCATC
>DAINCG010000279.1:1099-6486 GCA_036732525.1 Pseudomonadota bacterium
GCCAGCCGGACTTCAAGACGCCGGAGCACGTCGTCGAAGCCGCGATCAAGGCGATGCGCGACGGCCACCACGGCTACACGCCGGCGAAGGGCATTCCGGCGCTGCGCGAAGCGGTCGCGGCCGACGTCAAGGCGCGGCGCGGCGCGGATATCGATCCCGAGAACATCATGATCATGCCCGGCGGCAAGCCGACCATGTTTTTCGCCATCCTGCTGTTCGGCGAACCGGGCGCGGAGATCATCTATCCGAACCCCGGCTTCCCGATCTACGAAAGCGTGATTCGCTATGCCGGCGCGAAGCCGGTGCCGATGCGTCTCCTGGAAGACAAGGGCTTCGCGTTCAGCGCCGAGGAGGTGCTGGGCCAGATCACGCCCCAGACCCGGCTGCTGATCATGAACACGCCCGCCAATCCCACGGGCGGCGTCACGCCGAAGGCCGAACTCGACAAGCTCGCCAAGGGGCTCGAGGACTGGCCGGACGTCGTCGTGATGAGCGACGAGATCTATGACCGGATGCTCTACGACGGCCGCGAGCACGCTTCCATGCTGGCCTATCCCGCGCTGCGCGACCGCCTGATCGTCCTGAACGGCTGGTCGAAGACCTATGCCATGACCGGCTGGCGGCTCGGCTATTCGATCTGGCCGGACAGCCTGATCGGGCATGTCGAGAAGCTGGCCGTCAACTGCCATTCCTGCGTCAACGCGCCGACCCAGTTCGCCGGCATCGCCGCGCTGACCGGTCCGCAGGATGCGGTCGACGACATGGTCGACGCCTTCGCCAAGCGCCGACGGGTCATCGTCGATGGCCTGAACAGCCTGCCGGGCGTCCGTTGCGCGGAGCCGGGCGGCGCGTTCTACGCCTTCCCGAATATCGAAGGGACGGGCATGGACTCGCGCACCTTGCAGACCCGCATGCTGGAGGAGATCGGCGTCGCCGTCGTCGGCGGACCCAGCTTCGGCGCGCTCGGCGAAGGGTTCGTGCGCTTCTCCTACGCCGCCAGCATGGCGCAAATCGAGGACGCGCTGGAGCGGATGCGCAAGCTCCTGGCGAACGGGCCGCCTAGAAATTAGTCAACCGCACAAAATTCGTGCAAAGTGATGATGGGTAGCGCCGACGCGGACCTGATCGATCGCCCGAGAGCCAAGCGCAGCGGGGCTTTGCGGGACATCGCCGCCAATGGCATACGCCTTGCTTGCCAACGCGTTGGCGCGCGCGAAAAGTTCAAAGGCGCGTATTTGGAGGACCCGACGAGCCGATGAAGAAGATCGAAGCGGTCATCAAGCCGTTCAAGCTCGACGACGTGAAGGACGCCCTGTCGGAGACGGGGGTGAAGGGCCTGACCGTCATCGAAGCCAAGGGTTTCGGGCGGCAGAAAGGCCACACGGAACTCTATCGCGGCGCGGAATACGTCGTCGACTTTCTGCCGAAGGTGAAGGTTGAGGTCGTCGTCGACGACGCGCAGGTGGAGCGCGTCATCGAAGCGATTCAGAAAGCCGCGCATACCGGACGCATCGGCGACGGCAAGATCTTCATCGCCCCGATCGAGGAAGCGATCCGCATACGCACCGGCGAAGCCGGCGTGGACGCTCTTTAGCCGCCGCCCCATCCAGCATCATCAAGACAATCTCACGACAGGAGCGATAGACATGAGCCTCGGTTGCAAAACGCCGGCAGATCTGATCAAGGCGATGAAGGACAACGACGTTAAGCACGTCGATTTCCGCTTCACCGATCCGCGCGGCAAGTGGCAGCACACCACCCAGTACTTTACGACGGTCGACGAAGACCTGATGACCGACGGCGTCATGTTCGACGGATCCTCGATCGCCGGCTGGAAGGACATCAGCCAGTCCGACATGATCCTGGCGCCCGACGTCACGACGGCGATGATGGACCCCTTCACCGCCGAGCCCTGCATGATCGTGCTCTGCGACATCATCGAGCCCTCGACCGGCCAGGGCTATGAGCGCGACCCGCGCAGCATCGCGAAGCGCGCCGAGGCCTATGTCAGCGAAGCGGGCGTCGGCGACACGGTCTACATGGGCCCGGAAGCCGAGTTCTTCATGTTCGACGACGTCCGGTTCGGCACCGGCATGCACGGCGCCTCCTATGCGCTGGACAGCCTCGAACTGCCGACCAATTCCGCGCGGGAGTACGAGGACGGCAACCCCGGCCATCGTCCGGGCGTCAAAGGCGGCTATTTCCCGGTGCAGCCGGTCGACCACGGCAACGACATTCGCGCCGAGATGGTCAGCATCATGGCCCAGATGGGCCTGGACGTCGAAAAGCACCACCACGAAGTCGCGCCGGCCCAGCATGAGCTCGGCGTGAAGTTCGACACGCTGCTCGGCGCGGCCGACGGCTTGCAGCTCTACAAGTACGTCGTGCAGAACGTCGCGCATTCCTACGGCAAGACCGCGACGTTCATGCCGAAGCCGGTCGCCGGCGACAACGGCTCGGGCATGCACGTCCACCAGTCGATCTGGAAGGACGGCAAGCCGACCTTCGCGGGCAACGGCTATGCCGACCTCTCGGAGACCTGCCTCTACTACATCGGCGGCATCATCAAGCACGCCAAGGCGATCAACGCCTTCACCAACCCGTCGACCAACAGCTACAAGCGCCTGATCCCGGGCTTCGAGGCGCCGGTGCTGCTGGCCTACTCGTCGCGCAACCGCTCGGCGTCCTGCCGCATTCCCTACGTCAACAGCCCGAAGGGCAAGCGCGTCGAAGTCCGCTTCCCGGACCCGTCCGCGAACCCCTATCTCGCGTTCGCGGCGATGCTGATGGCCGGGCTCGACGGGATCAAGAACAAGATCCATCCGGGCGAGCCGATGGACAAGAACCTCTACGACCTGCCCCCGGAAGAACTCCAGGGCGTGCCGACGGTCTGCGGCTCGCTGCGCGAAGCGCTCACCTCGCTCGCCGACGACATGGACTTCCTGATGGCCGGCGACGTGTTCACGCAGGACATGCTGGAAGGCTACATGGACCTGAAGTGGGAAGAGGTTTACCGGTTCGAACACACGCCGCACCCGGTTGAATTCGAAATGTACTACAGCGTCTAATACCTCTACGCCTTAACTTACCTTTGGCGTAATACGACGCGGCTGAGCGGCCTACGCTCAGCCGCGTTTTATTTTGATTGCATCAGATTTACGCCAAATGCCAACTACCTCGGCTGCGGTCGGCTCGGTAGGTTTCGCCTGTCCCATCGCAGGCGACCAAACATGCAGTCCGACCCTTTCCGACGCGCAGCGGCTTACTGGAGCCGCAAGCGCGCCGGCCGGCGCTTTCCGCCGAAAGACGAGATCGATCCCGCCCAGCTCGGCGCGGCGGCGCTCCATGTCGCCATAGTCGACATGGTCGACGGCGACTATCTGCACCGCTATGCGGGCGCCGCAGTCGAGCGCGCGCTGGCGATTGGCATGCAGGACCTCAGCGCATCGGCCCTGGAAGCGCAAAGGCCCGCCTTCAAGGCGTGGCGCAACGGCCTCGAATCCGCGCGCGCCCTCGGCGCGCCGCACATGGCCAACCTTGATATCGACGGTCGGCGCGCCCGCGTGGCGTTCCTGCCCGTCGCGGCCAGCGCGGCCGACGATCGGGTCGATCAGGTTTTTGCGGTCGTCGAGGGATTGCCGCCCGGCTGATCCGCCAGCGCCCGCAGCAGCAGCGCCGCGACGTGCTCCGCGAGCGAGACCGGCCCGGCGACGACGAAGACATCGCCGGCGCGCCGCTCCACGATCACGGCCGTTCCGCCGATCCGAAGCCCGGTCGCGGTTCCAGGGGGAAAGCTCGTCAGGCCGAAATCGCGCCCGGCGAGCGCCGCCAGCGCCGGCGCCGTGGCCTGCCCGGAACACTCGAGCCAGAAACGCGCATCGCTTGTCTCGACCGCGCCTGCCATCGATTGGAGGCGCGCGGGCTCCGCCGGGTCGAGCGCCAGCCAACGGTCCGGCCCGAGCCAGAAGACGCGCGCCGCCACGCCCGTCGTGACGCCGCCCGCCTGAAGCGGCAGCGCCGCGCCGAGCGCCGCTTCGACGTCGGCCCGCCACACGGCGTCGTTGGGCGCGCCCATGACCAGCCAGGCCGCCGGCGCATCGAGGGCCGCAAGCCGATGCCCCGGCCCCGCCGCCGGCAGACTTGCGGCGAGCGTTCCATAGGGCGTCCACGCGTCAGAGCTCAAGCCGGGCCCCCTTCGGATCGTAGAAGACCGGATCGCGCACGCGGACGGCATGCGTCGTCCCGAGACTCCAGGCAAAGAGCCGCTCGCCGCGCCGCGCCCGCCCGTCTCGCACCAGGGCGAGCGCAAAGCCGCGATTGAGCGTCGCGCTCCAATAGCTCGACGTCACATGACCGAGCATCGGCGTCGGCGGCTTCGGATCGGCGTCGGCGACGAGCTGGGCGCCTTCGTCGAGGACGACCGCCGGGTCCTCCGGCTCCAGGCCGACCAGCTGCTTTCGGCCGTCGGCGACAAGCGCATCGCGCATCAGGCCGCGCCGGCCGATGAAGTCGCCCTTCTTCGTCGAAAGGATCCAGTTCATACCAAGATCGACCGGCGTCACCGTGCCGTCGGTTCCGTGGCCGACGACGATAAAACCTTTTTCCGCACGGAGGACATGCATCGCTTCCGTGCCATAGGGCGTCGCGCCCGCCTGCACGGCCGCATCCCAGAGCGCCGGGCCGCGCCGCCACGGCGTATGGATTTCGAAGCCGAGTTCGCCGGAGAAGCTGACCCGAAAGATGCGCGCCGGCGCGCCGAGCACATCCGCCGCAATCCAGCGCATATGCGGCAGCGCCGCCGCCGAAAGGTCGGCGCCGGGCGCCAGTCGTTCGGCGATGTCCCGGGCCTTCGGCCCGGCGACGGCGACGCCTGCCCATTGCTCCGTCACGGAGGCGAGCCAGACCTTCAGTTCGGGCCACTCGGTCTGGCGCCAATCCTCCAGCCAGTCGAGCACCGCCGCGGCGCCGCCGGTCGTGGTCGTGATGTGGAAGCGGTCCTCGGCGACGCGGGCGGCGACGCCGTCGTCGAAGACCATGCCGTCGTCCTTCAGCATCAGCCCGTAGCGGCACGCCCCGACCGCAAGGCTGTCCATGCGGTTGGTGTAGACCCGGTTCAGGAACTCCGTGGCGTCGGGACCCGAGACGTCGATCTTGCCGCGCGTCGAAACGTCGAGCACGCCGGCCCCGGTCCGCACCGCCGCGCACTCTCGCGCCGTCGCGGCGCGCATGTCCTCGCCCGGCTTCGGGTAGAAACGGGCGCGCTTCCAGTCGCCGACGTCCTCGAACACCGCGCCGAGCGCGACATGCCGGTCGTGCATCGGCGTCTTCCTGACCGGATGGAACAGCGGCCCACGCCGCCAGCCGCCGAGCGCGCCGAACGGCACGGG
>DAINCG010000280.1:0-662 GCA_036732525.1 Pseudomonadota bacterium
TGGAGGGGCTGCGCGTCGTCGACGCCTCGATCATGCCGACGATGCCGTCGGCGAACCTGAACGCGGCGACCATGATGATCGCGGAGAAGGCGTCCGACATGATCCTCGACCGCGCGGCGCCCGAGCCGATCGTCGTGCCGGACCTCGAAGACGCGGCCGCCTAACCGGCCGCCTCGAGCCAAGCCTTCGCGGTCCGGAGGTCGGCGAGAAAGGTGTTCCATTCGCGCTTCTTGGCCTCCCGGTCGGTGAGGCGCAGCAGGTAGGAGGGGTGTACGGTGATCAGGCCGTGCGCGCCATCCGGCAGCTCCTCGACCCGGCCCCTGGCCGCCGTGACCTTGACCGGGCGGCCCCAGACGGCCCGCGCGGCGGTCGCGCCCATGGCGACGATCAGCTTCGGCCGAACCAGCCGCCGCTCCGTCTCCAGCCACCAGCGGCAGGCCTCGATTTCGCCCGCGTCGGGCCGCTGATGCAGCCGGCGCTTGCCGCGCGGTTCGAACTTGAAGTGTTTGACCGCATTGGTGACGTAGGCGTCGCCGCGCGCGAGGCCGACCCGCTTCAGCGCCGCGTCGAAGACGCCGCCCGCCGGACCGACGAAGGGCCGGCCCGCCAGGTCTTCCTGGTCGCCCGGCTGTTCGCCGACGAACATCAGGGCCGCCGGCGTC
>DAINCG010000280.1:681-1403 GCA_036732525.1 Pseudomonadota bacterium
GGACCTTCGCCTGGGACGGCCTGGGTCGCGGCGGCGTGCAGGCCACAGCGCCGGCAGGCGTCGAGCCCGCTCGCGGGCGCGAAGGTCGGCGCATAGGGCTTCTGGATGCGACCTTCGGCGAGCGTCGGAGCGGCCGCGACCATGTCGGCGGCGCGCGCTCGGGCGCTCCGCATGAGGGGTTGGATCAGTTCGGCTTCCGGCAGGTTCTTCCAGTATTTCTTGGGCATGTCCGCCGTCATGGCCTTCGGCTTCAGGCGGGCGGGGTTGAAGATGGCGGCATAGTAGGCGCGCCAGGCGTCTTCCAGGGCGTCGTCGGCCGGCGCGCGCGACCGGTCCTCGCCCGGCCCGAACGCCAATGCCGCGCCGGTCCAATGCACGCAGGCCCGGGGCGTCAGGATCGACCATCGCATCTGCGCGAACCGGCGTTGGAAGAAGGGTGCGATGGCCCGGACGATGTGATGGTCGGGCTCGAACCAGGCGACGAAGGCTTCCGCACCGTCGGGCGCCGCGACGCGGCGAAAGCGGACGAAGGCCTTCATCTTGTGCATGTCGCGGGCCACGCTCTGCGCCAGCTTTTCGAGCGCATCGACGTCCGGGTCCGCAGGGTCCCCGGCGATCGACGGCCGCCGCGCCGCGCGCACGAATGTCCTGTAGGCCAGCGCGAAGCGGCTGGGGTCGTTATGCAGCAGCGCCTGGTCGATGCGTTCGACGAAGCGCTTCGG
>DAINCG010000280.1:1413-6470 GCA_036732525.1 Pseudomonadota bacterium
CCGCCGCTTGGCCGCCGCGCCGGCGGGCGGGTCGTCGGCGCCGCTCGCGTCGATCAGGATTTCGGCGGCGCGCTCGGCCGCCTGGAAGAGATCGCGTTCCCCGCCGGCGATCGTCCAGCGCACGTCCTCCGGCCGGACGCCGCCCTGTTCCAGGGCGCGGGCGGCCGTCCGCCAGCCTTCGACATCGTCTTCGGACGCGAGCTTGACGCGATAGCGCCGCATCATGGGCCCGCGCCGAACAGGTCGAGCTGCCGGGCCGGCGGGGTGACGCGCCGGCGGAGGTCCTCCGCCTCGAGAGCGCGGCCTGGCCGCCAGTCAGCGGTTTCGATGAAGGGCCGGACCTTGGCGAGCGACGCGGTCAGCCGGCCGACGTCCTCCAGCCGGAGGCGACGCCACCGCCGGGCGGCGAGGATGCGATTGACGGCGCGGACGCCGAGGCCGGGCGCGCGCAGCAGTGTTTCCTTCGGCGCGCGGTTGACGTCGATCGGGAACAGCGCCCGATTGGCGAGCGCCCAGGCGAGCTTCGGGTCGATCGCGGGGTCGAACATGCCGTCGGGCGCGCCCGACGCGACCTCGTCGACCGTGAAGCCGTAGAACCGGTAGAGCCAGTCCGCCTGGTAGAGCCGATGCTCCCGCACCAGGGGCGGCGCGGCGAGCGGCAGGACGGCCGACGCGTCCGGGATCGGCGAGAACGCAGAATAGTAGACGCGCTTCAGGCTGTAGTTGGCGTAGAGACCGGCGCTCATCCTGAGCACGTCCACGTCGCTCGCGGCGTCGGCGCCGACGATCACCTGGGTCGACTGGCCGGCCGGCGCGAAGCGCGGCGCCTTTCGGCTCGACCGCCGGGCGTCGCGGTTATCGTCGATTTTGAGGCGAAGCCCGCCCATGGCGCGGCGGATACGGCCGAGGTCCTTCTCCGGCGCAAGGCGCTCCAGGCTCTGGGCGGTCGGCAGTTCGACGTTGATCGAAAGCCGGTCGGCATGACGGCCGGCGGCCTCGATCAGCAGGGGATCGGCATCGGGGATGGTCTTCAGGTGGATGTAGCCCCGGAAGTCGTGATCCTCGCGCAGGCGCCGCGCGACCTCGACGACCTGCTCCATGGTGTAGTCGGGCGAGCGGATGATGCCCGACGACAGGAACAGCCCCTCGATGTAGTTCCGCTTGTAGAAGTCCAGCGTCAGGGCGACGACCTCGTCGACCCGGAAGCGCGCCCGACGCACGTTCGACGAGGCCCGGTTCACGCAATAGGCGCAATCGAACATGCAGGCGTTGGTCAGCAGCACCTTCAGCAGCGAGATGCAGCGCCCGTCGGGGGCATAGGCGTGGCAGATGCCCGACCCTTCCGTCGAGCCGAGGCCCTTGCCGGCGCCGGAATGCCGCTTCGTCGTGCCGCTCGACGCGCAGGACGCGTCGTATTTGGCGGCGTCCGCAAGGATCCGGAGCTTTTCGATCGTCGTTAGACCAGCCATGTCGCCTCCAGAAGTTCTTTTTATGTTCTAGTATGGCGGCTCTCGAACGGCAAGGGAACATGGGCGAGGCGACGGCGGTTTCGCAGCGCTTGGCGCGCAGGGCGTTCCGGCAATAATCGGGGCGGAATATATCTTTTGGCGATTGAAGCTAGCTTGCGACAGTCTGAAGACTTTGTGCGGCCGATCCTACCGACCTTGAAATAGCGGGTGGCGAGTCATAGGATTTCCTAAGACATCCGGGCATCGGACTGTCGAAAATACTTCGGGCCAGTATAATATTATTGCTGAGCGCCGAGGAAACAAAGGGAGGAAAATCAATGAGAAGCCTTGTATTTGCCACGGCCGTGGCTGTGGCGTCGGCGTATGCCGGCGGCGCCATCGCGGCGGAGGTGAAACTGCCCTCGGCGTTGTCCTGGACCGCTTATGGCACGACGTCGTCCGGCTACGCCCAGTCCGTCGGCCTCGGCAACATGCTGAAGGGAAAATACGGGACTGAAGTCCGGATCATTCCCGGCAAGAATGACGTCTCGCGGATGTTGCCGCTGAAGGCGGGGCAGGCGGAGCTCTGTGCGTGCGGGATCGCATCCTACTTCAGTAGCGAAGGCGTTCTGATGTTCGCCGACGAGAAGTGGGGACCGCAGCCGCTGCGCAATCTTTTCAACAATATCGGGCGTAACGGCACGGTGAGTGTGGCGATCGCCGACGACATCGGCGTCAAGTCGCTCGCAGACCTCAAGGGCAAGCGCGTCGCCTGGGTCAAAGGTTCGCCCGCGCTCCAGACCAACATGACGGCCGCATTGGCGTTCGGCGGCTTGACCTGGGACGACGTCGAAAAGATCGAAGTCCCTGGATGGGGCCAATCCATGCAGGCCATCATCGACGGTCAGGCGGACGCGGCCAACGGAAGCACGATCTCCAGCGTCTATACCCAGATCGCAGCCAGTCCGCGCGGTCTGTTCGTGCCGAACTTTCCGCACAGCGATACGGACGCCTGGGCGCGCATGAACGCGGTGGCTCCGTATATCTCCAAGCAGGTCGTGTCCAACGCGATCAACGGCGAGAACAATCCTACCGGAAAGATGCCCTACGATGGAGCCAGCTACGCCTACCCGATCTTCGTCAGTTTGGCCGGGACGGACGGTGAGCTTGCCTACGGGCTGACAAAAGCCGTGATGGAAAACTACGAGACCTTCAAGGACGCCGGCCCCGGCATGGACGGCTACAAGATCGAAAATCAGAACTTTCAGTGGGTGTTCCCGTATCATCCGGGGGCGATCCAGTATTACAAGGAAAAGGGCGTTTGGAGCGCCGAGGATCAGGCCAACACCGACCGGCTGCTAAAGCGCGAACAAATCCTGGCGTCGACCTGGAAGAAGGCGGTGGCGGACGGCTTCGACCGGAAGGCCTGGCTTGCAGCGCGCGCCGAGGCGTTGACTTCGGCGGGCATGGACGCGCCGTTTAGCGAGTAAACTGCTTGATGACCTCGAGCGCGGCGGCGGCCGCGCTCGAGGTCATTCCTTGTGCGGCGCGGAAACTGCTCGTTGTCCCGCGCGCGGCGCAGTGCATCGCCGTGATCTGTGAAGTTGGCGACGCCGGATCGGTCGGCAATGAGGTGCGCGGCGAACATCGAACCGTCGGCGCCGAAGAAAGTGAACAGCGGCGGCGCGCCCGTCGCGGGCGGAGCGATCCAGTCGGACGACATCCGGAAATCGATGGCGAGGGCGCCGACGGCCGGCCGCGCCACTTCCAAACGAACCGGCGATCGCGAGTATGAGAATCGCGAGAACGCGCGTTCCGTGTCGCATGCCAGCCCCATAGCGATCGCGGATGGGAGTGCAATCCGATGCAAAATCAGACCGATAGGCGCATGCAGGCCGGCGCTTCTTTTTGCAGAAATTGAGAGTAGCATGGGGCCGACTGGACGTGAGCCGCCCGTCAACAAGAAATCGGGAGAAAACGACATGCCGACCATTACCCCGCTCGACGCATCGTTCGGCGCCCGGATCACCGACATCGACCTCGCCAACCTCTCGGACGCCGAGTGGCGCGTGGTCGAGGACGCCTTCAACGAATACGGCGCGCTCGTCTTTCCGGAATGCAACCTGACCGACGAGCAGCACGCGGACTTCGCCGAGCGCTTCGGCCCGATCGAATACCTTCGGGGCAAGGGCGAGAAGGTGGCTTGGATCTCGAACAAGCGCGCCGACGGCAAGATCATGTCGGCGGAGGAGAAGCGCTACAAATCGCTCCGCGGGAATGAGGGCTGGCACACCGACAGCTCCTACATGCCGCTCGCCGCGAAGGCCTCGGCGCTGGCCGCGGTGGTGACGCCGTCGTCCGGCGGCGAGACCGAACTCGCCGACATGCGGGACGCCTACGACAAGCTCGATCCCGCCATGCAGGCGCGCATCGCGAACCTCTCGGCGTATCACTCGCTCTACCAGTCGCAGGCCAAGGCGGGCTTCGAGTTCAAGACGGGCGACGGCTACGGCTACCACACCGAAGGCGCGCCGCTCCGCCCGCTGGTCAAGGTGCATCCGGCGACGGGGCGGAAGTCCCTGTTCATCGGCCGGCACGCCTTCCGCATTCCCGGCATGGACGACAAGGAGGCGCAGGCGCTGCTCGACGAACTGCTGACGTTCGCCTGCCAGCCGCCGCGCGTCTACAAGCACGCCTGGAAGCCGGGCGACCTGATGATCTGGGACAATCGCTGCATTCTCCACCGCGCCTGTCCCTACGACTACAACGAGGAACGCGTCATGCGGCATGTCCGCGTCGCGGGCGACCCGGCGACGGAACTGGTCACGACCGGCCGCGACGAGCGCGCCGACGGTTTCGCGCCGACCGCGGCCAACGCGTGAACGGAAGGGCAGGGCCATGAACAAGATCGCGCCGAAATCCGCGCCGTCCCGCGCCGAGCACGCCGCCGGTATGGCGGCATATCAGGCGGCCGGCGTCGCGCGGGCCGAGGCGATCGGCAATCGCGGGCCGCTCCGCCTCGACGCCGATGGCAAGCTTGCGGCTGACATCCTGGACGCCTATTGGGCGCACGGCTTCTACATCTTCGAAGGCGTGATCGGCGCCGCCGAGCTGGCGGAGCTGCGCGCCGGCATCGGCGAGATGCTGGACGGCGCGCCCGTCCACACCGGCGCCGACGTCGACCGGTTCGGCCGCCCGGCGCGCGGCCGCGACCACAAGCGGGAGCCCTATACGATGGTCCCGCCGCTCTCCGACCCGGTCGGCGGCACGGAGCAACTCGGCGGCCGGCATCCGACCCAGATGAGCCAGCCGACGCCGGACGGCGACGCGCCGAAGGAAGTCGTGCACACCATGCGCGGCATGTGCCAGGAGGTCCCGGCCGCCCTCCGTCTTTACGGGCATCCCAAGCTGCTGGCGGTCGCGGCGACGATCAACGGGCCGGACTTCACGCCCTTCAACGACGTGATCTTCGTCAAGCAGCCGGGCCTCGGCGGTTCGGTCTCGTGGCACCAGGACGGCGTCACCCATTGGAACGCGCCCGACTGGGACATGGGCACGCACGGCTTCAATTTTCAGATCCAGCTCTATGATACGACGCCCATGTCCCAG
>DAINCG010000281.1:0-216 GCA_036732525.1 Pseudomonadota bacterium
ACAAGATCTACACCGCCTCCTTCTCCCCGGCCGGCCTCCGCACGGCGGGCGAGGTCGCGGACGGCACGCTGCCGATCTACATGTCGCCGGAGCAAACCAATCTGATCGTCGACCATGTCGAGGAGGGCATCGCCAAGGCCGGGAACGGCAAGACGCTCGCCGATTTCGACATCTCGCCCTACGTCCGCGTCGCCATGGGCGACGACCTGCAGGCCT
>DAINCG010000281.1:289-4032 GCA_036732525.1 Pseudomonadota bacterium
GCGAGAAGAACTTCTACAACGACTACGCCAAGCGCCTGGGCTACGAGGACGCGGCGAAAGAGATTCAGGACAATTTCCTCGGCGGCCGCCGCAAGGACGCCATGGCCGCGGTGCCGGACGCGCTGGTCGACGAGCTCTGCCTCGTCGGTTCGGCCGACCGCATCAAGGACCGGGTGCAGGCCTGGAAGGACGCAAGCGGCCGGAACGCCGTCGGCGCGATCCTGCTCGGCGGCGCTTCGGTCGAGGCGATGCGCGTGATCGCGGAGGCCGCCGCCTGACCGGCGGCTTCCCCACCCCAGGCACATACCCGACATGAACGTCCGCGCCGACCGCAGCGAGTCGGTCGAAACGCCCTACAGCTGGGTGATCGCTTTCGCGTCGCTGCTGACGCTCGCCCTCGCCATGGGCGGGAACTACCTCGCCATCGTCTCCGTCCCGTTCTTCGAGGCGGAGATGGGCTGGTCCCGCTCCGCCGCGACGTCGGTCTACACGGCGACGACGCTGGGCGCCGGCGTCGGCGGCATCGTCATGGGCTATTACGCGTCCAGGATGGGCGTGCAGGCGGCGCTGTCGATCGCGGCCGCGTCGATCGCCGTCGGCTGCATCCTGGCCTCGCTGGCAGAGAGCCTTCCCGGCCTTTTGGCGCCGATCTTCCTGTTCGTCGGCATGCTCGGCATGGGCTGCGGCTTCGCGCCGCTGATCGCCAACGTGACGCTCTGGTTCGACCGGAACCGCGGCCTCGCCATCTCGATCGTCGCCTGCGGGCAGACCGTCGCCGGCGGCATCTGGAACGTCACCTTCGAGCCGCTGGTCGCGGAATACGGCTGGCGCGCCGTCTATGTCGGCTACGGGCTCTTTGCCGCCGCGGCGATCGTGCCGCTCAGCCTGTTTCATCGCCGCGACGCGCCGGAGCTCGTCCGCCTGTCCGCCGCCGTCGCCTCCGGCCGCCCGGCCCGGCCGGAGGCGACGCCCGCGATCAACAAGTCCGTCCTGACCGTCCTCCTCGGCATGGCGATCGTCGGCTGCTGCGTCGCCATGTCGATGCCGCTGGCCCAGATGGTCGCCTATTGCTCGACGCTCGGCTACGGCACGGCGACGGGGGCGGAGATCGCCTCGCTGCTGCTGATCTGCTCCGGCGTCAGCCGGCTCGGGTTCGGCTTCGTCTCCGACCGGATCGGCGGGCTCAATACCATCCTGATCGGCGCGAGCATGCAGGCGGCGGCGTTGTCGCTGTTCATCTTCTTCGACGGCCGGGACCAGCTCTACCTGATCTCGGCGCTGTTCGGCCTCGTCTTCGGCGGCATCGTGCCGGCCTACGGCCTCGCGGTCCGGGAACTCTTTCCCGCGCGCGACGCCCAGACGCGGACGGGCATCATCTACTTCTTCGGCTATGTCGGCATGGGCGGCGGCGGGCTCGTCGGCGGCATCGTCTTCGACGTCACGCTGAGCTACCCGACCGCCTTCGCCGTCGGCGTCGCGTTCAATCTGGTCAACATCGCGCTCATTCTGTTCATCAAGGGCCTCGCCCGCGCCCGCACACCGACGCTGCAGCCGGCATGACCTTCGAGACGCTGCTCTGGCGGCGCGACGGCGCCGTCGTCCATCTCACGTTCAACCGGCCGGACCGGCGGAACGCCGTCACCCACGCAATGATGCGGGAGCTGACGGCTGCCTTCGCCGCGGTCGCGGCCGACAGGTCCGTGCGCGTCCTGGCGCTGCGCGGGAAAGGCGGGCATTTCTGCGCCGGCGGCGACCTCGCCCACATGCTGGCGCCGCCGGAGGAAGCGGGCCCCGACCCGACCGCGAGCGCCTACCGCCGCATGGGCGAGGCGCTGGCCGCGCTCGACGCCCTGCCGCAGGCGGTGGTCGCGGTAGTGGAGGGCGCCTGCGTCGGCGCCGGGCTCGGCATGGCCTCGACGGCGGACTACGTGATCGCGACGGAGACCGCGAAGTTCGGCATGCCGGAAGCCCGCGCCGGCTTCATTCCCAGCCAGATCCTGCCCGCCGTCGTCCGCCGCATCGGCGAAGGCCATGCGCTGCGCCTCGGCGTCGCAGCCCGCGTCGTCGACGGCCGCGCCGCCGCCGACATGGGCGCCGTGCACGAACTGGTCGCGGACGGGCGGGCGGCCGACGCGGCCCTCGCCCGCCTGCTCGCCGACCTCGCCTGGGCGGAGCCGACGGCCGTGGCGGAGATCAAGCGCCTGATCCGCCGCATCCGGACGGATGGCGAGGGCGCCGTGCTCGACGACGCGGCGACGGCGCTTTCACGCCTGCTCAAGGCGCCCGCGGCTGCGGAAGGCATTCGGGCCTTCCAGGAGAAGCGCCCGCCGAAGTGGGCGGAATAGCCTCGATCAGACGCTGGCGTCGCGCTGCGCCGCGCCGGCGACCATGCGGGCGACCTCGTATTCCAGCACGGTCTCGCCCTTCTGGTTGATCGCCTTGTTCAGCGTCTTGACGATCCCGCGGCCGGGCTTCGAGGTCTCGCGCACCGACAGCACCTCGACGACGCAATGGATGGTGTCGCCGACATTGGTCGGCCCGGTCATCTTCATCGTCGTCTCGAGCATGGCGAGGCCGGTCATCTGCATGGTGCCCTGGACCAGGAGCCCCTCGCAGAAGCAGTAGACCAGCGCCCCCGGCACCGGTCGCGCGCCCTTGATGGCGCCGTGCCGGTCGGAGAAGGTCGCGTCGGTGAAGATCATCTCCACCATGCCGGTCGCGTTGATGAAGTTGACCAGGTCCGCCTCGGTGATCGTGCGGTTGATGGTGCGGAAGACGTCCCCCGCCTTCAATTCGTCGAAAGCGATGCCGAGGCCGACGGTGCGCATGAAGCTCTCTCCTGACCGAATCCGGAGGGCATTGTCCGGGACGGGCCCGCGAGCGCAAGCCCGGTCAGGGCGCAAACCCCGTCATGGCGTGGGGACCTTGTCCTTGAAACGGCAGAGGTCGGCGACGACGCAGCGCCAGCATTCCGGCTTGCGGGCCTTGCAGACATAGCGGCCGTGCAGGATCAGCCAGTGGTGGGCATGGCGAAGATATTCCGCCGGCGTGCGCTTCAGGAGGCCGGGCTCGACCGCGAGCGGCGTCTTGCCCGGCGCGAGGCCCGTCCTGTTGCCGATGCGGAAGATGTGCGTGTCGACCGCGATGGTGTGCGCGCCGAAGGCGATGTTCCGGACGACGTTCGCGGTCTTCCGGCCGACCCCGGGCAAGCGTTCCAGCGCTTCCTGGTCGTCCGGCACCTCGCCGCCATGTTCCTCGACGAGAATACGGGAGAGCGCGATCACGTTCTTGGCCTTGGAGTTGTAGAGGCCGATCGTCTTGATGTGCTCCTTCAGGCCGTCTTCGCCGAGCGCCAGCATTTGCGCCGGCGTCTGGACCTCTTGGAACAGCTTCGCCGTCGCCTTGTTGACGCCGACGTCGGTCGACTGGGCGGAGAGCGCGACCGCGACCAGCAGCGTATAGGGGTTGACGTAGTTCAGCTCGCCCTTGGGCTCGGGCATGGCTGCGGCCAGACGTCCGTAGAACTCGGCGACGTCGGCCTTCGGCATAGGTCTCGGCATGGCAGGCGCTCTCGGGTATATGAGGGAACCTATGCAAGACGCATCGGCGAAAGACAACGGCGCGCCGCTGTTCGAGGCTACGCTTTATCCCCATCGCAGCCTGCCGCCCGAGGGCTTCTGGCTGGTGATGGCCGCCGTCGCCGGCGTCAGCTTTACGGTCGGCCTCGTCTTCGCCGCCGCCGG
>DAINCG010000281.1:4075-4815 GCA_036732525.1 Pseudomonadota bacterium
GATCATGGGCTTCTTCGGCGTTGACGTGGCCCTCGTCTATTTCGCCTTCCGCGCGAGCTACCGGTCCGCCAGCCTCGTCGAAACCGTTCGCCTGACCCGCGAGCGCTTGGACATCCGGCGCATCCATCCCTCGGGCAAGGTCGAGCAATGGTCGATGCAGCCCTATTGGCTGCAAGTCGAACCGATCCCGACGCGGGAAGAGATCGGCGCGCCGCTCGCCGAAGTGCGCCTTTCCAGCCACGGCCGCTCCGTCGCGATCGGCCGGTTCCTCACCGACGACGAGCGCGACGACTTCAGCCGCGCCCTCGAAACCGCCCTCGCCCGCTGTCGCAGCCTGCCCGAAAGCCCCTGACGCCATGTCCAACCCGTTCGATCTCTCCGGCCTCACGGTTCTGGTGACCGGGGCGGGCCGCGGGCTTGGCCGCGCGGCGGCGCTGATGGCCGCGGACGCCGGCGCCGACATCGTCGGCGTCGCCCGCACCCTGCCGGAACTGGAGACCCTGAAGGCCGAGATCGAGGCGAAGGGCAAGGCCTGCGCCATCGCCGCGCTCGACGTGACCGACCGTCAGGCGGCGCGCGACCTGATCGCCGACCTGCCGAAGCTCGACGGCGTCATTAACAATGCCGGCTGGAACAATCCGCAACATGTGCTCGACGTCGACGACGCGACCTTCGACGCGATGGTCGACGTCAATCTCTCCGGCGCCTTCGCTGTCGCGCAAGCGGCCGCGCGCCGCTTC
>DAINCG010000281.1:4860-5689 GCA_036732525.1 Pseudomonadota bacterium
GGCGCCATCGTCAACATGTCCTCCCAGATGGGCCATGTCGGCGGACCGCTGCGCAGCGTTTACTGCATGACGAAATTCGGTCTGGAAGGCATGACCAAGGCCATGGCAGTTGATCTGGCGGAACATGGCATTCGGGTGAACACCGTGGCGCCGACCTTCGTGGAAACTCCGCTCGCGGGGAAGTTCCTCGCCGAGCCGACCTTCCGGGATTTCGTCCTGGGGTCGATCCCGATGGGCCGGCTCGCGACCGCGGACCAGATTGCGGCGGCCTGCGTCTACCTGCTGTCGCCAGCCGCCGCGATGACGACGGGAACCAGCCTGATCGTCGATGGGGGATGGACGGCAAAATGACGGCGCGCATCGTCTTCCTGGACCGCGCGATCTTCGCGCCCTCGGTGACGCTGCGCCAGCCTGACTTTCCGCACGAATGGATCGACCATCCGACGACCGCGCCCGACGCGACGGTTTCCCGCCTCGCCGGCGCGCAGATCGCCGTCACCAGCAAGATTCCGATCCGCGGGCCCGAGTTCGAAGCAGTTCCGGACTTGCGGATGATCGCGGTCGCCGGAACCGGAACGGATCACATCGACCTCGCGGAAGCCCGGCGGCGGGGCGTCGTCGTTGCGAACCTCAAGGGCTACGCCTGGCGGGCGGTCGCGGAGCATGCGATCGCTTTGGCCTTCGCGCTCGCCCGCAACCTCAAAGCCTATGGCGCTGCGACGGCGGCCGGCCGCTGGGCGGAGGCGGAAGGGTTCTGCTGGCACGGCGGCGGGCCGATCCGCGACCTGCTCGGCGCAACCTTCGTCGTCGTCGGCAAGGGCGCCATCGG
>DAINCG010000281.1:5699-6100 GCA_036732525.1 Pseudomonadota bacterium
CGACGTGCTCGGCATGCGCGTACTTTATGCCGACCGGCCCGATGCGACGGCCGCCCGGCCTGGCTACACGCCGTTCATGGAGGCGATAGCGGCCGCCGACGTCATCAGCCTGCACTGCCCGCTGACGCCCGCGACGCGCGGCATGATCGGCGAAGCGGCGTTCCGGGCGATGACGCGCCGTCCGATCCTGATCAACTGCGGCCGCGGCGGCCTGGTCGACGAGGCTGCGCTCGAGGCGGCGCTCGATGCGGGACTGCTCGCCGGCGCCGGCTTCGACGTGCTCTCTGCGGAGCCGCCGGCCGCGGACGATCCGAATCCGCTCCTGCGCCTCGCCGGGCGGGACGACGTGATCCTGACGCCCCATGTCGGCTGGGCGAGCGTCGCCGCGATGCAGGCGGCGG
>DAINCG010000281.1:6177-6428 GCA_036732525.1 Pseudomonadota bacterium
ATCGTCGACGCGCTTCGGCGCCTCGACCTGCTGCCCGCGACCGGCGCCGTCACGGGCGCGCCGCTGACGGGCGGCGTCTCGTCCGACATCTGGCGGATCGACGCGCCCGCGGGACCGATCTGCGCCAAACGGGCGCTCGCCAAGCTGAAGGTCGCCGCCGATTGGCGCGCGCCGGTCGACCGCAACGTCTACGAGGCGCGCTGGCTGGCGCGGGCGGGCGCTGTCGACGCGCGGATCGCGCCGCGCATGCT
>DAINCG010000282.1:0-6426 GCA_036732525.1 Pseudomonadota bacterium
GCGGCGCGCGCATCGCCCGGGTCAGCTGCGCGTTCGGGAGGACGCCGTCATGCGCCAGGAGAACCGCAGCCGACATGCTGTCGCCCGACCCGTCGGCGCGGCGCCAGCTCACGCGCTCCAGCCGTTCGCCGCCTTCCGCCGAAACCTCGACGACGTCCGTTACGACGCGTCCGAGGCGCGCGCGCCAGGCGAGGCCTTTGGCGACGTCGAGCGGCCGCGACGTGAACGCCCCGACGGCATCCGAAAGCGCGCGCCATCGGTTCGCCGGATCGTCGAGCAGCAGAACGCGGTCCGGGCGCCGGCCGGCGCGTCGCAATTGGGCCGCATAAAGCAGCAACAGCGGGCCTTGGCCGGCCAGGACGAACGGGCCTTCCGGCGCCGCATTCGCGACCTTCAGCACGATCTGTCCGGCGCCGATCGACATGACGCCGGGCAGCGTCCAGCCGGGGAAGGGGGTCGGCCGCTCATAGGCGCCGACGGCGACGATCAGCTTGCGCGCGACGAGGCGGCGTGCGGCGGCGTCCCGGAGATAGAGTACGTCGCCGCCGCCGTCGCGATCCTCCACCCCGAAGACGCGGCTTTCGGGACGATAATCGACGCCTGCGGCCCGGAAGTCGCGCACGGCCTGGACGCCCTTGCGGTAGTCGGACCCGAAGAGCCTGAGATCGCCGCGCGCTGCGACCATCTCGACGCCGCGCCACACCTGACCGCCCGGCGCCGGCTGGTCGTCGAGCAGGACGCAGGACAGCCCGGCGGCCGCGACCCGGTGCGCCGCAGCCATGCCCGCCGGTCCTGCCCCGACGATCGCGACGTCGACGTGCTCATGCATCGGCGAGGCTCGGCCGGCCGCGGCCGGTTTCGACCTGCATGCCGGCCCGCACCGGCGTCATGCAGGCCTGACGGTTCGGCTTGCCGTCGATCGTCATCAGGCATTCGAAGCAGGAACCCATCAGGCAGAACGGCGCCCTGGGCGCGCCGGAGACAGGCGCATGCCTCGTCGCGCAGAGGCCCGCGGCAAGCACCGCCGTCGCGACGCTCTCGCCGACATGGGCATAAGCGGCGCGGCCGTCGATGGTGAGCATGACGGCTTCCGCCGTCGGCGGATCAGACCGTCGGACGAGCATGTTCGGTTCCATCGAAGCGGCGCGCGGAGAACTGTTCGAAGCCGACAGCCGTCGCGCCTTCGAGGATCCAGTGCGGCAAGCGGCGGGCGTGGACGGCGGCGAGCGTCACGCCGGAATGATTGGTCGCCATGAAGACACCCGGCCACATCTCCGACTCGTCGTAGATCGGGCAGCCATCGGGCGGCATGATGCGGAGCGCGCCCCAGGCCCGGACGATCTGGACGTCCGCCAGCGCCGGGATCGCCCTGGCGGCGCGGGCGGCGATCGTTCCTGCGACGTCGCCGGTGTTCCGGTCGTCGAAGCCCACCTCCTCGTGGCTGACGCCCAGCATGACGGAGCCTTCGTCGGTCTGCCGGATCGAGCCGAGCGGCATGGGCAGGATCGGATCAAGCCGTTCCGTCACCAGGATCTGGCCGCGCTGCGGGCGCGTCGGGCAGTGCAGGCCGGCTTGCCGGGCGAGGGCGGGAATGCCATGGCCGCAAGCGATGACGACCTTGTCGGCCGCGAAGATCCGGCCGTCCTTCGTCAGCGCCTCGTAGCTATCGCCGACCCGCGCGAGCTGCGCGACGCCGGCGTTCGCGCGATAGCGGCCGCCCGCCGCCTGGAAGCCCGCATGCATGCCGCGCAGCAGCTTCAGCGGATTGGCGTGCCCGTCATGCGCGCAATAGGCGGCGCCCAAGACGACCGATCTGCCGGGCCTCATAGGGCGTGTTGCCGGCCTGGGCCTGCATTTTCGCGATCGTGGCCTCGGACTGCGCGACGTCCTCCTCCGATAGGCAGAGCGTCAGGCCGCCGCGCTGTTCGTGGCCCGTCGCGACGCCGGTGTCGGCATGGATCTCAGCGGCGAAGTCGGACCACAGTGCGGCGGAGTCGCGGGACCATTCCTGGTAGCGCTGCAGGCCGAGACCCTTGGTCTGGGTCCAGACCAGCCCGAAATTGCCGCGCGCGGTGCGCAGCGCGTCGTCGCCTTCGTCCAGCATGCAGGTCCGGGCGCCGGCGCGGGCGAGGCCATAGGCGATGGCGGCGCCGACCATGCCGCCTCCGATGACCAGGACGTCGGCGCGTTCGATTTCGGTCATCGCCGGCCGAAGAAGCTTTCGAGCAGATCGTCGGCGGACGATCCGTCCCCGTCGGCGTCGAACATGCGGCCGAGGTCGCCGAGATCGGATAGGCCGCCGGGCGCCCCGCCGGCGCCCATCGCGCTCTGGCCGCCGCGCCCACCGCCGCCAAGCAGGCCGCCCAGGATGCCGCCGAGCAATCCGCCGCCGCCGCCCATCGGCGCGCGGCCGCCGCTACCGCCGCCGAGCGCGCCGGAAAGGATGTCGCCCAGCAGGCCGCCGCCGCCCGATCCGCCGCCGCGCATGTTGCGCGCGACCGCCCCCATGGCGAGGCTCGCGATCACGGGCAGCATCTGCTTCAGCAGGTCGGAACTGAGGCCCGTCCGTTCGGACGCGCGGGCCGCGACGGCCCGCGACGCGTCCTTCGATCCCAGAAGGTGGCCCAGGATGCCGTTGCCCTCGGCGGTCGCCTGCTGGCTCTGCAGCATCTGCGGATCGTCCAGATATCGGTCATGGGCATCCCGGTCGACCGCGGCGGCAAGCGAGCGCAGGCCGTCGCCGTCGGAGGCCTGACGCTTCAGTCCGGACGAGAGCGCGGGTAGTAGCTCGCGCATCGCCGCTTCGGTCTGGTTTCGGTCGAGGCCGAAGCGTTCGCCGACGGCATCGACCGCGCCGCCGCCCCTTGCTGCAAGAATGCTTTCGAGCAAATTCTGAGCCATCGGCCGGTCTCCCCAAAGAACCCCGGACGCTTTATCGCACGGCCTGCGCAGTCGACGGAAGTATTCGGCGTTGCGCAAGGCGCGGCCGGAGCATAGTTTGCGCCCGCCCCAGGGGTTGGGGCATTTCCGAACCTTGAACATAGAAGGCGTAGAACCATGGGCATCCTTGCCAACCGTCTGTCCGTCATCAAGCCGTCCGCCACCGTCGCCCTCAATGCGAAGGCGATGGAGATGAAGGCCGCCGGCGAGGACGTGATCGGCCTGGCCGCGGGAGAGCCCGATTTCGATACGCCGGATTCCGCGAAAGACGCGGGCATAAAGGCCATCCAGACGGGGGATACGAAATACACGGCCCCCGACGGCCGCCCGGAGCTGAAGGCCGCGATCTGCCGCAAGTTCGCGCGCGAGAACGGCCTGAAGTACACGAATCAGCAGATCAGCATCGGCAACGGCGGCAAGCACGTTCTCTATAACGCGCTGATGGCCACCGTGAACCCGGGCGACGAGGTGATCATTCCCGCGCCCTACTGGACGAGCTATCCGGACATGGTGCGGCTGGCCGAGGGCACGCCGGTGATCGTCGCCTGCGATCAGGCCAACCGGTTCAAGATGACGCCGGAACAGTTGGAGGCCGCGATCACGCCCAAGACCAAGTGGCTGATCTTCAACACGCCCTCCAACCCGACCGGCGCCGCCTACACCTGGGACGAGACCAAGGCGCTGACCGACGTGCTGCTGCGGCACGAGCATGTCTACGCGATGACCGACGACATGTACGAGCACATCGTCTACGACGGCTTCAAGCCGTGCACGATGGCGGAGGTCGAGCCGAAGCTCTACGAGCGCACGCTCACCACGAACGGCGTCTCCAAGGCCTATGCGATGACCGGATGGCGGATCGGCTATGCGGCAGGGCCGGTCGAGATCATCACCGCCATGCGCACGATCCAGTCGCAGAGCACCACGAACCCGTCCTCGATCAGCCAGACGGCGGCGGTCGCGGCGCTCGACGGGCCGCAGGACTTCATTCCGGAGCGGGCGGCCGCCTTCCAGCGCCGGCGCGACCTGATCGTCTCCATGCTGAACCAGGCGCCCGGCATCGAATGCCTGACGCCGGAAGGGGCGTTCTACGTCTACCCGTCCTGCGCCGGCCTGCTCGGCAAGTCGACGCCGGACGGCAAGAAGATCGAGACCGACGACGACTTCGCGGCATATCTCTTGGAAAGCGAGAAGGTCGTGGTCGTGCCGGGCAGCGCCTTCGGCTTGAGCCCGCACTTCCGCATCTCCTACGCGACGTCGGATGCCGTGCTGGAGGAGGCGGGCAACCGCATCCAGCGGGCGGCCGCGTCGCTCCGCTGACGGATCGCCCGGAGCGGCCGGCCGCCGCTCCGGGCATTCGGCCTCACGGCAATTCGGCGCAAATGCCCGGCAAATCCATTAACGCGTCTTGAGGGCCGAATCGCATAGCTTCTCCGCCAAGTCACGCGGCGGCCAGGGAGCTATCGATGCGCGCAAAGGCGGTTCGTGTTCTGCACGCGCTTCGGGATGACGTCGCCGGCGTCACCATGATCGAGTACGGCATCGCGACCGCGTTGATGAGCGTGGCCATTATCGCGTTTCTTGCCGACGTCGACGACCCGAGCGGCCTGCTCGGGCGCATCAAGCTCCTGATGGATTCGGTCCTGAGTTGAAGACCGCGCGTTCGCGATAACTATCCGGCGTCCGCGTTGGCGCCGATGAGCCGGACCGTTACGCTGACGCCTGCGCTGTGGGCTGGCGGCGCGCTGCTGACGGCCGTCCGTTCGGGACGGCGGGCCGCACGTGACCGACGAGCTGGCGTAGATGGCGAATTCGCGACCGCACCTTCACGACATCGAATTTCCGATCCTGGTTGACGAAGCTGCGGTAAATATCGGACTGCCATATCTTTTCCCTTTTGCTCGCCTCACCGGTCCCGATGTCGAGTCCGCCGTCGGCGCGCGTTCAATTCGCGTTCTGCCGTTCGGCGACCCGGCTGCCGTTCGAAACGACAGCCCGGACTCCGGCCGGATGGGCCGCCATCTCGCGTGTTTCGCCAACCTCACCTGCGCCATTGAATTCTGCTCGAGCGAGGTATCGCCCGAGCCGATGCTGTGCACCTGCGGCTCGGACGGGTCGGGCGTCGGAACGGCATTCGAGGTCGGCAGCACGGCAGAAAACTTGGCGCTGGCGGCGGGCGCGAACCTGTAATCTGGCCAACGCATAAAGACCGCATAGCGGGAGGAAGCAGATGGCGACGTTTATCGTGGACACGATCCTGGATACCGGCGCTGACCAGTCCGTGACGGGCAACTTGGCGCTCGAGCAGGCGGACGGCGACGGCCTCTCGCTCCGGGAAGCGGTTCTGCTTTCGAACCAGACGATCGCGGCCGACACGATCCGCTTCGATGCGTCGCTCGCCGGGCAGACGATCGTGCTCGCCGGCGGCGCAATGACGATCACCGAGGACCTCACGATCGACGGCGATATCGGCAGCGACGAGAAAGCGGACATTTCGATCTCCGGCGACGACGCCAGCCGCATTTTCGTCATCGCCGATACGACCACCGACGCCAGCCTGATGTCGCTGACGCTGACGAATGGGGCGACAACCGGCGGCGGCGCGGCGATATTTGCGGACAACGTAAGCTCGCTGTCCATCGCCTACCTGACAGCCAGCGGCAACGTCGCACAGGGCCAAGGCGGCGCGCTGCTCGCGTCGGGAACGACGACGACGATCGTGAACTCAACGTTCCTCTCGAACCAAGCGGGCGCGGGCGGAGCGCTCGCCGTAGACGGCGCATCCGCCGGCGGCGTGACGCTGACCAACGTGACTGTTTACGGCAATCAGGCGACAACCGACGGCGGCATCCACATCGGCGGCGGCGCCGATGTGACGCTCAACAATTCCACGGTGTCCCGCAACGATATTAGCCCCGAGCCTCGCGGCGTCAGTGAAATCGGAAATGACGGTGGGACGTTGACGCTGAACAACACCGTCGTCGCGACGGTGAGCAACATAGACGACGAAAGCATCGACGGGCAGGTGACGCTGGCCCGCAACAACTTCATCGGCAGGACGTCGACGATCGTCACGAACGATGGATCGGTCAATGGCTCCGGTGAGGACCCATTGCTGCGGCCGCTCGCGGACAATGGCGGGCCGGTCATGACGTTGGGGGTTTACGCTGGCAGCGTGCTGATCGACGGCGGTTCGAACGCGGCCGTTCCGCCGGGCGTCGTGACCGACGCCAACGGCGACGCGCGCATCCAGGACGGGATCGTCGACATCGGCGCGACCGAAATTGCCGCCGGATCGGAGCCAGGCTCAACGGTCGTGACAACCGCTGCGGATGTCGTCGATCCGTTCGATCAGTTGACGTCGCTACGCGAGGCTGTCGCATTCGCGAATAGCGACCCCGACGACAGCGTCATCACGTTCGATGCTAGTCTAGCCCGTCTTATTCACCGGGGCCCCGATTTTGGTATGGCGGGTGTGGCGTAAGC
>DAINCG010000283.1:0-6416 GCA_036732525.1 Pseudomonadota bacterium
GAGCTGCCGCCTCGCCGTGCCAGCGCTCGCCGAGATGCGCGCAGCCGGCCTCGACGTCGACGTCGTGACCCAGGACGCGCCGGAGTTCCCGCGCGGCCTGGCGCCCCGGCACGACGCCGACCTGCTCGAAAGCTATCGGCTCGGCATCGAGATCGTTCCGACCGTGCTCGCCTATGAAGGCGACGGCGCCGAGCGGGGCCGCGTCTTCGGCTGGAACAAGTCGGAATGGCGCGCGCTGACCGGCCTCAACTCCCTCGGCCAGGATTTGCCGGAGAACCAGCCGGGCTGCGGTGCGCTCAACGTCGCGCCGGGGATGGTCGAGCGTCTCGCGCTCGCCGCCGGCGACATCAAATTGAAGGCGCGGGAAATTCCCGTCGCCGAGGACATGGACCCGATTGAGGTCGCCTATGACCGCGGCTGGAGCGACGGTCTGCCCGTCACGCCGCCGACGGATCTGCGCGTCGCGCGCATGCTGGCCGGCACGTCCCGGAAACCGGACGAAATCATCGGCCTCGTCCCGCCCAATCTGGTCGAACTGACCGTCGAGAAGGCCGCGATCAACGCCGTCATGGCCGGCTGCCGGCCGGAATACATGCCGATGCTGATCGGCGCGATCGAGGCGGCGTTGAAGCCCGAATTCGCGATGCACGGCCTGCTCTGCACGCTGGCGTTTTCCGGCCCGATGATCATCGCGAACGGGCCGGCCACGCGGCGGATCGGCATGAACTCCGGCGGCAACGCGCTCGGTCAGGGCAACCGGGCGAACGCCACCATCGGCCGCGCCTTCCAGCTCATCATCCGCAATGTCGGCGGCGGCCGGCCGCAGGAGATCGATCGCGCCGTGCTCGGTCACCCCGGCAAGTACACCTTCTGCTTCGCCGAGGATGAGAGCGACCCGACCTGGCAGCCGTTGGCCGAAGCGCGCGGCGCGCCCAAGGGCGCCTCCGCCGTCACCCTATTCCACGCGGACGGCGTCACCGGCTTCGTCGACCAGAAGAGCCGGACGCCGGAGACGCTCTGCCAGTCGCTCGCCATGCAGCTCTGGAGCGTCAACCACCCGCGCCTCGCCCGCTGGGGCAACGCGGTGCTGGTGCTGTCGCCCAACCACGACGACATCTTCAAGGCGGCCGGCTGGCGGCGCGCCGAGATCGAGGCCGGACTGATCCAGGCGCTGAAGCGGCCGGCGAAGGACCTGATCGAGGGCGCCGGCGGCCATCCGCTCGGCATCACGCCCGCGCAGGCGGAGGCCTATGCCGACGCCGACGGCATGGTCGACAAGTTCCATCCGGGCGGACTGCTCGTCGTCCGCGCCGGCGGACCCGGCGGGCTGATGTCCGCCGTCATCGGCGGCTGGACCGGCGGGCGCAACAACGCCGAAGTCCGACCCGTCACCCACGTCTTCCAGGAGGACTGAATCCATGACCGGATACGCCATGCGCGACCCGACGGCGGAAACCTCCGCCGTCCTGCGCGAACGCCGACCGCCGCCGGCCGATCTCGCCGGCAAGACGGTGGCCCTGCTCTCGATCTCGAAGGAACGGTCCGACGAGTTCATGGACGCGCTGGAGCCGCTGATCCAGGCGGCCGGCGTCACGACAATCCGCTTCAAGAAGCCGACGCACACCAAGCCGGCGCCGGAGGCGGTCATTCAGGACATCGTGCAACGGGCCGACATCGTCGTCGAAGCCCTCGCGGATTGAGGCTCGTGCACGTCGTGCAGTTTGCATGACATCCACAGCCTCGACGTCCGCGGCATTCCCGGCTGCGCCACGGCGACGGTCGAGTTCAAGCAGGCGGCGGCGGCCCAGGCCGGCGCGCTCGGCTTCGAGCCCGCCATCGTCTGGACGCCGCACCCGATCCAGAACCGGACGGCCGACGAGCTGAAGGCGCTCGCCGAAGCGGCCGCCCCGGAGATCCTGGCGAAGATAAAGGGCGTTTAGCCGTAGTAGATGACGATCGTCTCGGCCACCAGGGCCGGGCGATCGGCGCCTTCGATCTCGATGACGCTCTCGGCGATGGCGCGGACGCCGTCGCCGGGCATGTCCTCCGCCGACTTCAGCGTCTGGCGGAGCCGGACGCGCGACCCCGACGGCACCATGTTGGTGAAGCGCACCTTGTTGGCGCCGTAGTTGATCGCGTTCTTCAGGTTCTTCACCTCGAACACGGGCAGGCCCGCGATCAGCGAGAGCGTGAGGAACCCGTGCGCGATGGTCGTGCCGGTCGGCAGGGCTTCCGCCGCCCGCGCTCGGTCGATGTGAATCCACTGATAGTCGCCGGTCGCCTCCGCGAACCGGTCGATCCGATCCTGGCCGACCTCCACCCAGTCGCTGACGCCAAGCTCCTGGCCGACGAGATCCTTCAGAGCCGCCGGCGATTCGACGATGCGCATGACGCGGTTCCCTTCCCTGGCCGTCAGTCGAACATGATGACGGAGCGGGCGATTTCGCCCTTCTTCATTTCCTCGAAGGCGTCGTTCACATCCCCGAGCTTGATATGCTGGGAGACGAGTTCATCCAGCTTCAGCTTGCCCTGCATGTAGAAGTCGATGTAGCGCGGCATGTCCGTGCGGAAGCGGTTCGAGCCCATGGTCGAGCCCTGGATCTTCTTCTCGCGCAGGAACTCCGGGCCGTGCAGTTCGATCTTGGTGCCGACCGGGATCATGCCGATGACGGTGGCCGTGCCGCCCGGCCGGATCATGCGGAAGGCGTCTTCGGCCGTCTGCTTCAGGCCGATCGCCTCGAAGGCGTAGTGGACGCCGCCGCCGCCGACCAGGTTGCGGACCTGCTTGACCGGATCGCCGTCCGCCGGGTTGATCACGTCGGTCGCGCCGAATTCCTTGGCGAGGTTGAGCTTGGTCGCGGAGAGGTCGATGGCGATCACGCGGCTCGCACCCGCGATCGCAGCGCCGTTGACGGCAGAGAGCCCGACGCCGCCGCAGCCGATCACCGCGACGGTCGAGCCCGCCTCGATCCGCGCCGTGTTCTGGACGGCGCCGACGCCGGTAGTGACGCCGCAGCCGATCAGCGCGGCCCGGTCCATCGGCATGTCCTCCCGCACCTTCACCAGCGCATGCTCGTGCACCAGCATCATCTCCGCGAAGGCGGAGAGATGGGCGAACTGAAAGACTTCGTCCGCCCCCTGGGCCAGACGCGGCTTCTGGCCGGGCGCCCGCATCAGGTTAGGGTTCTCGCAGAGCGACATCTTGCCGGAGAGGCAATATTCGCACTCGCCGCAGAAGGCGGAGAGGCAGGTGATGACGTGGTCGCCCGGCTTCACGTAGGTGACGAGTTCGCCGACCGCGTCCACGACGCCGGCGGCTTCGTGGCCGAGCACGGTCGGGTATTTCCAGGGATACTTGCCTTCCGCCATGTGCAGGTCCGAATGGCAAACGCCGCAGGCCTTGGTGCGGATGCGCACTTCGCGCGGGCCCGGATCGTCGATGTCGATGGTCTCGACGGTCAGCGGCTTGCCGGTTTCACGGAGGACGGCGGCTTTCACGGTAACGGACATGTCGGCGAAGTTTCCTCGGTTTGCAGAGAGCGGATTCGGTTTCAGTTCTTCTTGTTGCCGGCGTAGGTCGTATAGGCGAGGCCGGCCAGCCAGCCATTGTCGACCGGGAGCGTGACGCCGGTGATGGCGCGGGCCGCGTCGCCGCAGAGGAAGAGGATCGCGTCCGCGATCTCCTCCGGCGTCACGATGCGGCGGAGCGGCTTCTGCGCCTCCATGACGGACGTATCGCGTTCGCCGGCGGCGACGCGGGCGGCGAGCGCCTCCGTCATGACGAAGCCGGGAGCGACCGCGTTGACCCGCACGCCGCGCGGACCGAGATCGCCGGCCAGAATCTTGGTCAGCTGATGGATCGCCGCCTTCGACGGGCTGTAGGCGGGCAACGGGAACATCTCGAAACCGGCGATCGAGCCGATATTGACGATCGCCCCGGCGCCGCGCGCCGCCATCCGCGGCCCGAGCGCCCGGCAGCAGAGATAGGTGCCGCGGTAGTTGACGTCCCAGAGCCTGTCGTGCTCGGCGAGATCCATGTCCTCGACCCGGGCGGCGTTCTGCAGAATCCCGGCGCAGTTCACCAGCGCGCCGAGCGGACCGTCCGCCTCGGCCGCGGCCGCCATCGCCGCTACGGAGGCCTCTTCGGCGACATCGACCTCGATCGCCGCAGCGGCGCCGCCCTGGGATTCGATGCGCGCGACCGTTTCGCGGGCGGCCGCGAGATTGACGTCCGCCACCAGCAGCCGGTCGCCGATCGCCGCGAACCTGAGCGCCGTCGCCCGGCCGATGCCGCTGCCGCCGCCCGTAACCAACGTGTTGCGGGCCATGTCGCCTCCCATCCTGCGTCGGGCGCGAGCTTAGCAGGCGTCGGCGCGAAATCCAGGCGCTCCGGCCTTCGAGTCAGCCGGCGCGCCCGGCAGCGACATGCGGCAGGATCAGTCGTCCGGTCACGGCGGCAAGGCGCGCGTCATCGCTCGCCATGCCGCGCCGACGCGCCTCGATCAGCGCGCGTCCGGCCTCCGTCTGCCCCCAGAACCAGTCGCTGACAGCCTGAAAACTGCCGGCTGCGCCGGGCTGGGCGTTGGCGGCCTCCTGGTAGTAGGTCATCAGGTCGTTGACGGCGAGCTTCATGCCGTCGGCCATATCGGCGCCGGGCGTCGCGGGCGCGGGATCGCCGCCGTCGGCATATTCGCCGACGAACGCCGCGATCGCCTCGACGTCCGCCCGCGCCGCGCCGACGCCGGAATGGCCGCGCTTACGCTTCCAGACCTCGTGCCAGGGCTTCAACTGCGCGACCTCGGCGGCGAGGCGTCCGGCGAAGGTGGTCGGCGCGCCGGTCTCGGGCGGCGGGAAACTGACCGGACAGGCCCAGCCCTCCTCATCCTCAACGGCGGCGTCGGCCGGGGCGTCGTCCGGAAAATCGACGATCCGGGGGCCCGGCGGCCCCTCCAGCATGCCGAGCGCGGCCTTGATCACGCGGCGCTGGAACGCCGGGTCTTCCGGCGCGCCGAGCGGCCGGCCGAGTTCGAACGGAACCCAGAGCGTGCGGGGCGGCCGCATCGCTTCGGCATGTTCGCGGATCAGGGCGACGACGACGGTCGGAATGCCGGCGGCTTCGATGACGTGGGCAAGCGCGCACACGGCGCGCGTGCAGTTCGGTCAAACCGGCAGCAGGATGACGGCGTCGACCTTGTCCGCCGCCAGGAAGCCGGCGACGGCCTCCGCCTGCGGCTGCATCAGCTTCGGGTCGGTCGCGCCCATGAAGCTGTAGTGATGATCGGCGACGCTGCCGATCTCGCCGTCCGCCGCCATCTCGCGCAGCCGGTCGAGCGGCATGACGACGTTCCAGTCGCGCTGATAGCCCGTACGGTCGTAATTGACGGAGACGTGGCTCATCACGATGTCGCCGGGGCCGGCGTCGCCCGCGATCACGCGGTAGTCGCCGCCGCCGAGCGCGAACGGCGCGTCGGTCCGCATGGAGAGGCCGGCGGTCGAGATCGCCGCCACGCGGCGCGACGCCAGCGGCGGGCCGTCGGCATGCGGCGTCGAATCATAAGTCGGCAGCGGCAGCTCGCGCATGTGGCGCGCCAGCGATTCCGGCAGATCGGACAATCGGGCCAACCATGTTCTCCTTTCGTTTACGGCAAATCGCCAAACCGAGCGTTTTCGGCAGGGCTGGGTTGCGTTTCGCACATATCCCCAATGCGTCCAGCGGGCAGCCGGAATCATTGCGGGCCTGAGCCTTGCGTAATATTGTGACAATACTAGATGCGAACGCTAGCGGAAGCGGCGCGCCTGCACAACAAACGATCAAAACGGGTGCTAGGGGGAAACAATGAAAGTTCATGCCTTCGTGTTCGAACAAGCGGGGACGCCTTCCGTTCTCAAGTGGCGCCAGTTCGAGCTGGGCGACCCTGGCCCCGGCGAAGCGCTTGTGCGCCACACCGCGATCGGCCTGAATTTTATCGACGTCTACCACCGGTCCGGCCTCTATCCCCTTGAAATGCCAAGCGGACTTGGGCTGGAAGCGGCAGGCGTCGTCGAAGCGGTCGGCAAGAACGTGACGCATGTGAAGAAGGGCGACCGGGTCGCCTATGGCACCGGCCCCCTCGGCGCCTACTCCGAAGCCCGCATCATGCCTGCACAGCACCTTCTCAAGCTGCCGAAAGATCTGAGCGACGAAGAAGCGGCGGCCATGATGCTGAAAGGCATGACGGTCGAGTATCTCGTCAACCGAACCTACAAGGTGAAGAAGGACGACTGGGTCCTGTTCCAGGCGGCCGCCGGCGGCGTCGGGCTGATCGCCGGCCAGTGGCTCGCCGCCGTCGGCGCCCATGCAATCGGCACGGCGGGCGGCCCGAAGAAGGTCAAGCTCGCCAAGGAACACGGCTTCGAGCACGTCATCGACTACAAGA
>DAINCG010000284.1:0-5724 GCA_036732525.1 Pseudomonadota bacterium
CGGCGCGGCGCTCCGGCGTCACGGGCAGGTCGCCGACGAGGGCTGCCGGCAGGTCGATATCCGGCGCCGCCGCGTCGGCGCGGACAGCGAAGAGCAGGCCGGCCGGAAGTTCGGCCGCCAATCCGGTCAGAACGTCAGGCTGAGCGAAGCCTGCTCAGCCCGGCCCTTGGCGCCGCTGAAGCCATGCAGCCCGGCGTCGAGCGCGTGACGCAGGCCTTCGAAGACCAGCGACATCGCGCGGCCCCGTTCCTCGAACAGCAGGCCGAGCTCGAGCAGAACGTCGTAGCTGTCGCCGTGCTTCTCGCGCATGGCGGCGGCGGCGACCGGCTTTTCCGCCTCGCGCAGGAGGGCCACGTCCGCGTCCTCCAATTCGTGCTCGACGAGATTGCCGGATCGGCTGTCCTCGATCAGCCAGCCAAGATCGTCCTCGATCAGACGCAGGCGCGGCGCCCGTTCGGCGCCCTCCCAGCGGACGCGCCACTTGGCGACAGCATCCTGAAGATGCGCCAGATGTCTGGCGAGGTCGCGCTGATAGGGCGCGTCCACGGTCCGGTCACGGAAGTAGTAGGCCATGTTCGAGACGATCTCCGGCGCGAACGGATAGATCAGCTCATGATAGTCGAGCGGCTCAAGGTCGAGGCCGTATTCGTCCGACTGGTTGAAATAGGGGCTGAAGCGGTCGAAGCGCACCGGGAAGACGCCCGACGGCGGCGGCAGGTGCGCCAAGCGCGGCAGGTTCTGGCGGTACATCTCGTAGGTCTCGGCCGACTCGCCGGGAAATCCCACGAGGAGGTTCCAGATCGGCTTCACGCCTTCCGCCCCGCAGTCCGCGAGGAAGCGGATGTTGTTGAAGGCGGTCGTCCCCTTCCGCATCAGCTTCAGCGTCTCGGTCGCGATCGATTCGACGCCCGGCTGCACCTCCACGACGCGCGCCTTGGCGAGCGTGCGGATCTGGTCCGGCTGCAGGTCGGCCTTCACCTCGTAGAAGAGGGTCACGTCATCGGGCGCCCTAAGGTCCGGCAGAAGGTCGGTGAGGTAGGGCTTCGGAATGATGTTGTCGACGCTGGCGAAGCGCTTGGCGCGCGCGGAATATCGGTCGATCAGCGCCTCGATCGACGTCCGGGCCGCCTGGACGCCCATCTCCCGGAATTTCATGGTCGCGCCGTTCAGACCGCAGAACGTGCAGTGCGCCTTCTCCCCCCACCAGCAGCCGCGCGAGGTCTCGAACAGAAGCTCGATCTCGGCGGCGTCATCAAGGCCGAAACGGCTCTCGTAGCTGTCGAGATAGCCGTCGTAGTCGAGCGCGGTCGGCTGGTTGAGCCCGCGTTCCGGCGCCATCCAGGCGACGCCGTCGAGTTGATCCTCCGGCTTCGCGGCGCCCGGGCGGCGCGGCCGCGCATCCGCCGGCAAGCCGACGATCGACCAGCTGTTCCGGCGGCTGAAGACGCCGTCGATCCGGTGCAGCGCGTCGTGCTCGCCCGCCCGGAGCTTCGCCAGGAAGTCCGGGAAGCTGATCAGCGCATGGCCCGAAAACGCAAAGTCGATCCAGGGCGCATTGTTGACGATCTCCACGCCCATCAAGCCTTCGCAGTTCGCGCCGCCCATGACGACGGTCGCGGTCGAACCCCGCGCCTTCAGCCGTCGGGCGAGCGCGAAACTCGGCACGTTCTGAAAGAACATCGACGTGAGGCCGACGACGTCCGCGTCGGCGAGGCCGTTCCCGTCGATCAACTCATCCAGCACCTCCGGCAGGCGGGCGCGGACGGGCGCCAGTTCGCGCTCATAGCGGGCGATCTGGTCGGCGCCGAAATGGTGGGCGTAGCGGGAAAAGTACTCGGCCGTATTGTCTGGGGCGTCCGGGAACGCGGCCTGACGGAACAGCCACTCGCCGAAGCCGCAAGTGTGTCCGGCAAGGCTCTCCGAAATCCAGGCATAGACGTCCCGGCCGACCAGCGCGCCAAAGTCATGGTTCAGATAGTGGATCGACACGTCCACGGCGTCGCCGAAGCGCTCCGTCGTCGCCGACGCCAGCTGATGCAGCGCGATCGACGGGATCTGCAATGACGAGAACGGCATGTTCACAAGCGCGACGCGCATGATTTTCTCCCTATGCCGCGTCCGCGACGATTTCCGAGCGCATGCGGCCCATGGCGACCAGGACGCGTCGTTCGCCCGCGAACGGTCGCCGTCCATGGGCGACGCGCATGTTGTCGACCAGCAGAACGTCGCCCGCTTGCCAATCGAATTCCCGGGCTTCGGCCGCATAGGCGGCGCGGATGCCGTCGAGCGTCGCCGCTTCGATCGGCGCGCCGTCGCCAAAGCGGGCGTCGCGGGGCAGTCCGTCCGGGCCGAAGATATCCGTCAGGTCCGCCATCATCTCTTCGCCGAGCGCCGAGGGATGGAACAGGTGCGCTTGATTGAACCAGAGCCGCTCGCCCATCTCCGGATGCCTTGCCGCGCCTTGGCAGATCTGCGTCGTGCGCAACCGTCCGTCGGGCAGCCATTCGTGCTCGATCGCGTTGGCGCGGCAGAATGCGGCGACGCCATCGGCCGTGTCGGTCTGGAAGACCGTCCGCCAGTCGAGGTCGAAGCCCGGCTGGTAGTTCCGGACATAGCGGACGCCGCGCGTCTCGAACGCGTCGACGATTTCCGGGCCGATCCGCGCCGTCACCCGCCGCATGTCGGCGATCGGCGTCGCGCCGCCCTGGTCGGCCGGGCGCAAGCAGCAGAACATCAGCCGCAGCGGCCAGTCGCGCTGGTAGGCGTTCTCCTGATGCAGCAGAATTTCGGACGCGGCCGGGTATTCCGTCGCGGTCATCACGCCCTCGGCGACCGCGTGTCGGGGCGTCGAGCGATAGAGATAATCGGCGGGCTTCGGAATGAAGGCCGCGCGGGCTTCGGCGAACGCAGCTTCGTCCGGAACCGCGAACCCCCGTAGCAAGAGGGCCGGCGTTTCGGCGAGCCGCGCCTCGATCCCGGCGCGGCGCGGCGCCAGCCAGTCGGCGAGACGCGCGCCTTCGGCGGGCGCGGCGATCATGCCGGCGAAGTCGGCATCGTCGAAGATCGGACGAACGTCGAACTCAGCCATCGCCGGTCTCCGCCCAAAGCCGTTCGATCAGGGCCGCGAGCGCCGCCGGGCCCGCGGAGAGGATCGACATATGGTCGCCGGACGCCGCCGCCGTCGCCGTCGATTGGAAGACGTCGCCCCAGCCGAGATCGGCCGCGGCCCCGTCCCGCACGTTCTCCGCCGCGCGGATGACGCCGGCGCCGCCAGGCGACGACGCCGGACGCGTTGCGGCGAGCCGAACATTCCGGCCGACGCGCTCGATCAGGCTCGGGTCGGCGCCCACGTCGGCAGCGGCTTCGGCCAGGGCGGCCGCATCCGCTGCAAGGCCAGTCGGCGCGGCGTCGATCAATGCGACGGCGACCGGCGCGCCGTCCAGCCGGAGCCGCCGCGCAATCGCGGCCGCAAGGCGCGCGCCCATCGACCAGCCGCCGATGCGGATCACGCCCGCGCCCGCAACGGCGCGGATGGCGCCGGCATAGGCCGCCGCCATCGATTCGATGTCGTCGTAGTCGCGCGTCTGCTCGACGGCGACGACGCGGCGCCCGGCCGGCCAGACCGTCGCAAGATCGCCATAGACCTGACCCGCGCCGTCGACCGAGTGGATCAGGTAGACGGTCCCGCCGGCGCCCTCGCGCAGCGTGCGGAAGCCGCAAGGCGCCTCGCCATCCGCCGCGGCCAACGCCGTCGCAAGACCGGCCGGCGTCGGATGCGCGAAGAGCAACGGCAGCGGCACGGCGCAGCCGAGCGCTTCGCCGAGCCGCGCCGCGAGCCGAACGGCCAGCAAGGAGTGCCCGCCCAGCGTGAAGAAGGACGCGTCGCGCGCGACCGGGCCGTCCAGTCGCAGCAGTTCGGCGAACGCGGCGGCAATCGCCGTCTCCGTCGGACCTTCGGGCGAAGCGCCCGCCGCTTGCCCCGCTCCGGCGGGGTCCGGCAGGGCCTGCCGGTCGACCTTGCCCGTCGCCGTCAGCGGCAAGGCGTCAAGGACGGTCAGATAGGCCGGCAACATCGTCTCCGGCAGGCTCTGGGCGAGCATTCGGCGGAGCGCGCCCGCGTCGGCGAGTCCGTCGCTCGCGGCCCACGCGGCGACAGCTGGATTGCCCTCGACGTCTGCGACGACGCGGGCGGCCGCCTGCGTCACGCCGGGCATGGCCGTCAGCGCCGCCTCGATTTCATCCAGCTCGATCCGGCCGCCGCGGACCTTCACCTGCCGATCCTCGCGCCCGACGAAACGGACACGACCGTCGGCGCCGACGCGCGCCATATCGCCCGATCGATAGACTTTGCCATCGACGCCCGGCCGCGGGTCGGCGACGAAGTGCGCGGCGTTGCGGTCATTCGCGCCGAGATATCCGAGCCCGACGCCGAGCCCGGCGATCCACAGTTCGCCCCGGGCGCCCGGCAGTGCGGGCGCTCCGTGCCGGTCAATCACCATCAGCGAAACGCCGTGCAGCGGCCGGCCGATGGCGATCTCAGCCGCATCGGGCGCACAGACGTCGTAGGCGGCGCAGACCGTCGCCTCGCAGGGTCCGTAGGCGTTCAGCATGCGGCGGCCGTGCCGCCAGCGGGCGGCGAGATCGGGGCTCAGGGGCTCGCCGGCTGCGATCAGCACCGCCAGGTCCGGCAGGTCCGCATCATCCATGGCCGCGATGGCGGACGGGGTCAACGTCGCATGGCTGACGCGCCGCGCCCTCAGCGTCGAAGCCAGGGGCGCGCCGGGCTGGAGGTCGGCGCGGTCGGCGAGCACGAGCGTCGCCCCGGCGCCGAGGGCGCTGAAGACCTCCCAGAACCATGCGTCGAACGCCGGCGACGCCGCCTGGATCACACGCGCGCCGGGGGCGAGGTCCGCGATGCGCCGAACCTCGCCGATCAGATTGGCGAATCCGCGGCGCGGCAAGGCGACGGCCTTGGGCGCGCCCGTCGAACCGCTGGTGAACTGCACATACGCCGCGGCGGCGGCCTCGTCTTCCGAACCGCGAACGAGATCGCCAGCGTTCGCGAGCATGGCGCGCATCTGATCGACCCTGGCAGACGGCAAAGCCGGATCGATCAAGGCGACCGCCTGCCCGCGCAGCATCGCGGCGAGCGCGCCGACCACGCGCTCGACCGGATCGTCGGTTTCGATCAGCGCGACATCTCCGGCTGTCACGGGCCAGGCGTCCGCCAACCTGCGGAGATCGTCGTAGGAGACAGCGCGCTGCGGGCCGTCAAGCGCTGTCGCCCCGCCATATTCGCGGAGCGCGCCGGTCAACAGCGTCGCGAGCGCCGGAACCGGCGGCGGCGGCGCGCCGGTCAGGACCGCGCGCGGCAGGTCTTCCAGCGCGACCGCCGGCAGTCGGTCGACCGGCGTCTCAGGCGCGGCGGCGATCCCTTCGAGCAGCAGACGAAAGCTGCGGCCCCAGGCTTCGATCGTCCGGCGGTCGAAGAGCGCGGGATCGAAGACGAAGCCCGCCAGCACGCTGCCGTCAGCCGCCCGCCGGAAGGTCGCGGCGAGGTCGAACGGCGCCGTCGCCACGTCGATCTCGATGGGTCTCACGCCGTCGGGGAGATCGGCCGCCAGCCCCGGTTCCTCCCGCCAATCGAGCACGGTGTGCAGCAATGGCGTGCGTCCCGGCGTTCGCGGCGGGTTGATCGCTTCCACGATCCTGGCCAGCGGCAGG
>DAINCG010000284.1:5734-6406 GCA_036732525.1 Pseudomonadota bacterium
ATTGGCGAGCAGGTCGACCATGCCGTACGAAGCGGCGCCCGCCAGTTCCGCGCCGGACATGTCCGGCGCGGCTCCAAGGCGCAACGGCATGGTGTTGAGATAGAGGCCGACCGTCCGCTCGTGCCCCGCCGGCCGGTCGCTCACCGGAATGCCGAGCACGAGATCGTCGGCGCCGGTCAGCCGATGCAATAGCGCTGCGTAGGCCGCTGCGAGCAGCGCATGCACGCGTACGCCCTGGCGGCGTGCGGCCGCCTCCGCATCGCGCATTGTTTCGGGCGGAATCGAAAACGCGACGGCGGCGCCCTGCCGCGTCGCGCTGGTCCGCCTCGGCCGATCCGGCGGAAAGTCGAGCGGCGCCGGCGGATCCGCGAGGACGCGGCGCCAATATGCGGCTTGCCGGTCGCCGCCCGCCGCCATGGCGGCCGCGCGCTCAGCCGCATGGGCGCGATAGGCGCCGGGGGACGGCGCCGCGAGGTCCCGTCCGGACAGCAGGCGCATCAGGTCGTCGAGCAGGACGCCAAGCGACACGGCGTCGGCAACGATATGGTGCAATGAAAGCACGACGCCCGTCCGGTCCGGATCCGCGAGCGCGGTCAGCCGCCAGGTCTCTCCGGCCGCCAGATCGAAGCGTCGGCGCGCATCCTCACCGGCGATGCGACGGAGGTCGTCGTC
>DAINCG010000285.1:0-6075 GCA_036732525.1 Pseudomonadota bacterium
CGGACGCCTTGCAGGTCGCCTGCTTCGACACCGCCTTCCACCGCGGCCATCCCCGAACGGCGGAGGTCTACGCGCTGCCGCAGGGCGTGACGTCGTCCGGCGTCCGGCGCTACGGCTTCCACGGCCTTTCCTACGAGTACATCGCGGAGGCCCTGCGCGACCTCGATCCGGACCTCGCCGCCGGCGAGGTCGTCGTCGCCCACCTCGGGTCCGGCGCCAGCCTCTGCGCCATGCGCAATGGAAACAGCGTCGATTCCACCATGGGCTTCACCGCACTCGACGGCTTGCCGATGTCGACCCGGACGGGCCAGCTCGACCCCGGCGTCGTCTTGCACCTCCTCCGCGAAGGCCGTTCGATCGATGACGTCGAGCGCATGTTCTACAAGGAGAGCGGCCTGCTCGGCCTCTCCGGCGAGACCGGCGATATGCGCAAGCTGCTCCAGTCGGATTCCACGGACGCCGCTTTCGCCGTCGAATACTTCTGCTACCGCGTGGCGCGGGAAATCGGCGCGCTCGCCGTCTCGCTCGACGGCCTCGACGGCGTCGTCTTCACCGCGGGCATCGGGGAGAACCAGCCGCTGATCCGCGCGAACGTCGCGGCCCGCCTCCGCAGTCTCGGCGCAATCGTCGAGCCCGGCGCGAACGACGCGGGCGACATCCGGTTCGACGCGGCGGAGAGCCGGATAAAGCTGCTCGCCATACCGACCAACGAGGAACTCATGCTGGCCCGCCACGCGGCGCGGTTCCTGTAGACGCGGCCTGATCCGCACTTGCGGCGGCCAGCGCCGCGACTAGTATCCGGTGTCCCGCTTGAAGAAGGACGAAGGCGCCGGTTATGGCGAACGCCGCAAAGGCGCCCGAAGACAGGACCAGCCGCAAACTCGACCGATACGGCGACGCCGGCGAAAACGCGGGCCGGTCGAGGCTGAACGCGTCGGTCCTGATGCGGATCACCCGCATGGCGTTCCGGCACAGGGTCCGAATGGCCGTCGCGATCCTGGCGACGGTGGCGGCCGGCGTCTTCCAGTTGTTCGTGCCCCAGTATCTCGGTCAGGCGGTCGACCAGGCGGAAGGCCTGCTGCGGGACGGTTCGGCGGACGCCGAAGCCACGCTCGTTCAGACAGCGCTGCTGCTGCTCGGCGTCGCCGTCGCGCGCGGCTTCGCGGCTATGATGCAGAACTACCAGGGCGAGGCCGTGGGGCAGGTCATCGGCTATGAATTGCGCCTCGCCTACTACCGCCAACTGCAGCGCCTGAGCTTCGCCTGGCGCGATCGGGTGCACAGCGGCGACCTGATCGCGCGCGGCATGCTGGATGTCGAAGGCGTGCGGCTCTGGGTCTCGACCGGCGTGCTGCGGATGATCCTGCTGACCATCCTGATCGGCGGCGGCGGCGTCATCCTCCTTCGGATCGACGCGACGCTGGCGCTGATCACGCTCGCCATGGTCCCGGTGATCGGCGTCCGCGCCTCGACCGCCCGCCTCAAGCTCCGCGAAGCATGGCTCCGCCTGCAGGAGGAGATGGCGGCGCTGACCCGCGTCATGGAAGAGAACCTAGCCGGCATCCGCGTCGTCCGCGCCTTCGCGGCGGAAGCGTTCGAACTCGCCCGCTTCGACAAAAGCTCCGCCAAGGCGCGCGCCGTCGCGGGCGAGCGCATCAATCTCTTCGTCGCCAGCACGACGCAGATGACCTTCGTCTATTTCCTGTTCATGGCGCTGGTGCTCTGGATCGGCGGGGAGAAGGTGCTGGCGGGCGAAATCACGCTCGGCCAGTTGACCGAGTTCCTGGCCTTCATGTTGATCCTGCAGATGCCGATCCGCCAGATCGGCTGGATGATCAACTCGATCGCCAGGGCGTCGACCTGCGGCGGGCGCCTGTTCGCCGTGCTCGATCTCGAGCCCTCGATCGCCGACGCGCCGGACGCGAAGCCGCTGGAGATATCGGCCGGCGCGATCCGCTTCGAGAACGTCGCCTTCCGGTATGCCGGCCGGGAGGACGGTCCGCCGACGCTCGACGATATCAGCTTCGAGGCGCGGCCCGGACACACCATCGGCATCGTCGGCCCACCCGGCAGCGGCAAGACCACGATCGCCGCCCTCGCGGGCCGCTTCTACGACGTCGACGCCGGCCGGATCACGATCGATGGGCAGGACATTCGCGACGTCACGCTGGATTCGTTGCGCGGCGCCGTCGCCGTCGTGCAACAGCAGCCGTTCCTGTTCACGGCGAGCCTTGCCCACAACATCGCCTATGGCGCGCCCTATGCCGACCGGGGCGAGATCGCCCGTTCCGCCGACGCCGCGCAGCTCAGCGCATATATCGACCGGCTGCCGGACGCCTATGGCGCGCTCGTCGGCGAGCGCGGCGTCACCCTCTCCGGCGGCCAGCGCCAGCGCGCGCAGCATTCTGCCGGACAGCCGCATTCTGATCTTCGACGACTCGACCGCGGCGGTGGACGCGGCGACGGAACGGCGCATCCGCCAGGCCCTGCGCGAAGCGACGGCCAACCGCGCCGTCATCGTCATTGCCCACCGCCTGACCTCGCTGATGCACGCCGACGAGATCCTGTTCCTGGAAGGCGGGCGCATCGTCGAGCGCGGCGACCATGCAAGCCTCCTCGCCCGAGACGGCCGCTACGCCGCGCTGTATGGCCTGCAAACCCAGGACGCGGAGGCGGCGGAATGAGCACCACCCAGCCGCTCGCCGTCGTCGGTTCGCAGACGTCGCAGGACGAGCAGATCTTCGGCCGCGCCTTCGACAAGTGGGTCGTCCGGCGCTTTCTGGCGTATCTCTCCCCCTACCGGCGACGGATCTCGATCGGCGTCGCGGCGATCGTCGTGTTCACCGGCATGCAGCTCGCGATCCCGCTGGTCGTCCGTGCGGCGATCGACAGCGCGCTCGCCGGCGACAATCCGAACGCCGATCTTTTGCACCTGATCGTCGCCGCGTTCGTCGGCGTGGTCACCGTCAGCTTCGTCGCGAACTACACGATGGAACGGATCATCGGCCGGGTTGCGCAGGACATGCTGTTCGACCTGCGCCGCGCCATGTACGCGCATCTCCAGCGGGTCTCGCTCTCCTTCATGGACAAGACGGAGGTCGGGCGGCTGATGTCCCGCCTGCAAGGCGACGTGCAGGCGCTGCAGGAGTTCCTGGAATCCTCCATCTACGCGATCGGCGACTTGCTGCTGCTGTTCGGCATCATCGCCGTTGCGCTCAGCCTGGACCTCTATCTCGGCGCGCTGACGCTCTCCGTCGTCCCCGCCCTCTTCCTGGTGCGCATCGTCTGGCTGCCGCTCGCCCGGAAGGCGTTCCTGAGGGCGCGCGAGACACAGAGCGCGGCCAACGCGGCCCTCGCCGAAACGGTGCATGGCGTGCGCGCGGTCCAGGAACTCCGGCGGGAAGACCTCAACTACGAGCTCTTCGAGCAGAAGGCGCGGGACAACCTGCTGGCCCAGCTGCATGGCTCGAAATACTCGAACGTCATGGTGCCGATCGTCGACACGCTGTCGGGCGCCGCGATGGCGATCGTCATCATCGTTGGCGGCGGCCTCGTCCTGGAAGACGCGCTCGACGTCGGCGTGATGATCGCCTTCCTGTTCTACGTGCAGCGGTTCTTCGACCCGATCCGCTCGCTCACGCTGCAGTACAGCGTCATGCAGCGCGCGATGGCGGCCGGCCAGCGCATCTTCGAGGTGCTGGACGTCGAGATCGCAGTGAAGGACGCGCCCGACGCCGAGGAACTCGTCGAGATCGACGGCGCGGTCGAATTGGAGAACGTCGTCTTCGGCTACGCCAAGGACCGGCCCGTGCTGAACGGCGTCAACCTGCGCGCCGCGCCCGGCGAGACCGTCGCCATCGTCGGCCCGACCGGATCGGGCAAGACCAGCATCGCCGCATTGATTCACCGCTTCTACGACGTCTGGTCGGGCGCCGTCCGGGTCGGCGGCCGCGACGTCCGCAATGTGACCCAGGCCTCCCTCGCGCGGCAGGTCGGCATGGTGCTGCAGGACCCGTTCCTGTTCTCCGGCACGATTCGCGACAACATCCGCTATGCCAGCGCCGACGCCAGTGACGACGATATCGTCGAGGCCGCCAAGGCGGTCGGCCTCGACGACCTCATCCGGGCCATGCCGGACGGCTACGACACCGTCTTGGAGGAAGGCGGCGGCGGCCTCTCGCTCGGCCAGCGCCAGCTCGTCAGCTTCGCCCGCGCCCTTGTCGCCGACGCCCGCATCCTGATTTTGGACGAGGCGACGGCCAGCATCGACAGCTACACCGAACGGCAGATCCAGAAGGCGCTGGCGCGGCTGCTGAAAGGCCGGACGGCCATCGTCATCGCCCACCGTCTCGCGACCATCCGCGGCGCCGACCGGATCGTCGTCCTGCGCGACGGCGCCGTCGAAGAGACCGGGACGCACGCCGAATTGATGGCGGCAGGCGGCTCCTACAGTCGGCTCTACGCCATGAATTATGCGAGTTTCGACGATGCGGCCGGCGGTCCATCGGAGGACGCGCCGCAAACCACATAGGCGCCCCGCCTTGCCGTTGTCACAATTCGGGCAAGACTCTGGTCGGGCGTTGCAGCAGCGGCGGTTTGTCGAAAGACCGTCGTCGGCGTAACTAGTCCATATCGAACGCGCCGCTTGGGACGTTGGGCGTCCAATCGGCATCGGCGCAGTGAGGAGGCAAGGACACCGTGAAGAAAATCGCTATCGGCCTGGGAGTCGTCGTCGTTCTGATCGTCGGCGCCATCGCCATTGTGCCGCGTGTGATCGACTGGAACGGCTACAAGCCCGACATCGCCGCCGCCGTTAAGGACGCGACCGGCCGCGATCTCACCATCGCCGGCGACATCGACATCTCGGTTCTGCCCGGCGGCTCGTTCTCGGCCTCCGGCATCCAGTTCGCCAATGCCGAGGGCGCGGCGTCGCCGCAGATGGCGACGATCGAGCGCATCGAAGGCGACATCGCGCTGTTGCCGCTGATCGGCGGCAAGCTCGTCGTCGAGCGCCTGGTCGTCGTTGATCCCGTGATTTCCCTCGAAATCGATCAGAACGGCCGGCCGAACTGGCAGTTCGCCAATGCCCCGGCCGCCGAACCGGCAGAACCCGGCGAATCCGGTGGCGACGCGCCGCTGGGCGACCTGCGGCTCGACGACGTTCGGATCGAGGGCGGCGCCGTGACGTTCACCGACGCGCGCACCGGCCAGAAGATCGAGGCGCGCGACATCGCCATGTCGGCGGCCCTGCCAGCCCTCTCCGAGCCGCTCGCGCTCGACGGCTCGCTGACCTTGAACGAGGAGCCGACCACGCTCGCCTTCCGCGTCGCCACGCCGGAGCAGTTGATGGAGGGCGACCGCGCCGAGGTCACCGCGAAGATCGACTCGAAACATATCAAACTGAACTATGACGGCGGCGTGCAGCAGAAGCCCGCCCCGGGCCTCGACGGCGTCTTCGATCTCGACATTCCCTCGGCCGGCGCCCTCGCCGCCTGGCTTGGCCGTCCCCTGCCCGAAGGCCAGCCGGATCCGGGTCCGGTCAAGGCGCACGCGGTCTTCGCCGCGGACGGCGGCGCCGTCGCGATCAAGGAAGCGACGCTCGAAGGCGAGGCCCTGAAGGCGACCGCGACCGGTTCGCTCGACGTCAGCGGCGACGCGCCGAAGCTCGTCCTGAACGTCGAAAGCGGCGTGCTCGACATCGACCGCTACCTGCCGAAGCCGCCCGCGACGGCGGTGGAGAAGGCGCCGGCGGCCAGGCCCGCGCGCGAAGGCGACCTGTTCGCCGGCGTGCCGGAGGAGCCGTTTGACCTCGGCCCGCTGAAGCAGGGCGAGGCGGACGTCCGGATCCAGATGGGCGGCGTCAAGGCCGCTGGATTCGAGGTCGGCGAAGTCCTGTTCGTCGCAAAGCTCGCGGGCGGCGCGCTGACCGCGAACCTGGAGAAGCTCGCCCTCTACGGCGGCGACGTCGCGGGCGAAGTACGCCTCGACGCGACGGGCGATGCGCTCCAGATGGCGACCGACATGGCGGTCAAGGGCGTCGACACCGGCAAGCTCAGCCGGGCGGCGACCGGCGGG
>DAINCG010000285.1:6085-6403 GCA_036732525.1 Pseudomonadota bacterium
CCGCCGCCCGTGACGGGCGTCGTGTCGGCCAATCTCGCCGCGACCGGCGCGGGCGCGAGCCCGAAGGCGCTGGTCGAGAGCCTCGCCGGCAAGCTCGACGTCGATCTCGGCGGTCTCGATCTCGGTTCGGCGGCGCCCGGCGCGATCTCCGGGCTCAAGGTCAATCTGGATCTGCCCGGCATCGACCAGTCGCCGACGCTGAACGCGGCGGTCGTCTACAACAAGCAGCAGGTGCAGGTCACCGCGACGGTCGATCCCCTGCCGAAGGTGATGTCGGCGGACCGGTTCGCGGTCGACGCCAAGGTCGCCTCGAAGCCG
>DAINCG010000286.1:0-805 GCA_036732525.1 Pseudomonadota bacterium
GGCGACCCGCGCGTCGCGGAGCGTTTCGAGGTGTTCGTCGACGGGTTCGAATTGGCGAACGGCTTCGGCGAGCTGACCGACGCGGTGGAGCAGCGCCGGCGTTTCGAAGCGGCGCGCGAGGAAATCCACGCCGCCGGAAGCGATCGGACGATCGACGAGGACTTCCTGGCCGCGCTCGCGCACGGGATGCCCCGCGCGACCGGCGTGGCGATGGGGTTCGACCGGCTCGTCATGCTGGCGGCCGGCGCGCTGCGGGTCGAAGACGTCCAATGGCTGCCTGTGGCGGAAGTCCCGCAATCCGAACCGGGAGCTTGACGCGGCGCCCAGGCGCAGCTTTAACCCGGCGCGATCCCAACCTGACCGAATTTGGAGCCGTCCCAATATGGCCGCAGAGCTCGACCACCACGCCGCCCTTGTCCACGTCATGGTGATGACGGCCGCCGCCGACGCGGACATGACGGATCTCGAACTGCGGACCATCGGCGACATCGTCCGGCACCTGCCGATCTTTCGCGACTATGACGAGAACCGGTTGTCGGCCGACGCCAGCTCCTGCGCCGAGCAGCTTTCGGACGAGGACGGCCTGGATATCGCGCTCGACCGGATCGCGGAGGCGCTGCCCGCCAAACTTCGTGAGACCGCTTATGCGCTCGCCTGCGACATTGCGGCGGCCGACGGCAGCGTCAGCCAGGAGGAGTCCCGCCTTCTGGAGATGATGCGCCACGTGCTGGAGGTCGGCCGCCTGCCCGCGGCGGCGATCGAACGTGGCGCCCGCGCGCGCCACGTCGTCCTCTAAAGCCGCGGC
>DAINCG010000286.1:815-6401 GCA_036732525.1 Pseudomonadota bacterium
TAACTCGCATGCGGCGCGGCTGGCGGGGAACGGCGACTTCGGTTTAGTCTGCCGCCGCGTTTGGGATTCGAATCTGGGGGCGCAAAACCCGAAATGGACCGGCTGCGCATCCGGGGCGGCAAGCCGCTCCACGGCGAAATTCCGATCAGCGGCGCGAAGAACGCGGCCCTGCCGCTGATGGCCGCCGGCCTTTTGTCGGCGGAAGGCCTGACGCTCGACAACGTGCCCGATCTCGCCGACATCGCCTCGATGTCCCAGCTGCTCGGCGTGCTCGGCGCGACGATCGAGTCGAAGCCGGACCCGTCCGGCCGAGGCCGGCAGTTGCTGATCCGGGCGGATCGCTTCACGAGCTTCGAGGCGCCCTACGACATCGTGCGCAAGATGCGCGCCTCCGTACTCGTCCTGGGCCCGCTCGTCGCCCGCGGCGGCCAGGCGCGGGTATCGCTGCCGGGCGGCTGCGCCATCGGCAACCGACCGGTCGACCTGCACCTGATGGCCCTGGAGGAAATGGGCGCCGAGATCCTGTTGGAGGCGGGCTACATCGAAGCGCGCGCGCCGAAGGGCCTGAAGGGCGCCCGCGTCGCCTTCCCGATGGTTTCCGTCGGCGCGACCGAGAACGCGCTGATGGCGGCGGCGCTGGCCGACGGCGAGACCGTCCTGCTGAACGCCGCCCGCGAGCCCGAGATCATCGATCTCGCCGCCTGCCTGACGGCCATGGGCGCGAAGATCGAGGGCGCGGGCACGGACACGATCCGCGTGCGCGGGGTCACGAGCCTGCATCACGCGCGACATACCGTCATCGCCGACCGCATCGAGACCGGCACCTTCGCGATCGCCGCCGCGCTGACCGGCGGCGACGTGGAGCTCGTCGGGGCGGACCTGGAGCATATCGCCGCCGCCGCCGCCATCCTGGAAGACGCCGGCGTCAGCCTGACGCCGACGGCGCGCGGCTTTCGCGTCGCCCGCGCGAACGGCCGCCTGGAGGGCGTCGACGTCATGACGGAACCCTATCCCGGCTTCCCGACCGACTTGCAGGCGCAGTTCATGGCGCTGATGACGACGGCGAAGGGCGCCGCCATGGTGACTGAGACGATCTTCGAGAACCGCTTCATGCATGTGCCGGAACTCGCCCGCATGGGCGCCAACATCAATGTCCACGGCGCGTCCGCCATGATCCGCGGCGTCGAGCGGCTGAAGGGCGCGCCGGTGATGGCGACCGACCTCCGCGCCTCCGTCAGCCTCGTGCTTGCCGGTTTGGCGGCCGAGGGCGAAACGCTGGTCAACCGCATCTATCACCTCGACCGCGGCTATGAGCGGGTGGAGGCGAAGCTGGGCGCCTGTGGGGCCGACATCATTCGGGAGCCGGGCGGGTGAAGGAGCCAAAGCCGCTCAGGCTCGTCGCGGGCGACACGACCGACCTCACCGTCCTTTCGACGTGCCTTCAGGACGCGTTGGCGCCGGTCAGCGACATCGCCTGGCTGCCGGACGAGCGCCGCTTCGCGCTCGCGGTCAACCGATTCATGTGGGAGCACGAAGCGGAGTCGAACGCGGCGGGGCCGCTCTACTATCGGACCCACGCGCTCGTCCGCATCGACGGCGTCAGCGGCGTCCGCTCGCGCGGCTACGAATTGGGCGACCGGGCGCGCATTCTTTCGCTGCTGAGCCTTCGCCCGACCGAGGGCGGCCTGGACATCCTGTTCGCCGACGACGCCGCGATCCGCGTCGCGGCGGATCCCTTGCGGGTTACGCTGATCGACATGGGCCAGCCCTGGCCGACGCGCTGGCGGCCCGGTCACCCCGACGACTGATCGAAGCAGGTCGCGGGCCGAGGAAGCAACCAAGAAGGACTATCGGACCATGATCGATCTTTCCGGCAAGAAGGCGTTCGTCACGGGCGCCGCGTCGGGCATCGGCCGCGCGACCGCGCTGACGCTGAGCGAAGCCGGCGCCTATGTCATCGGCAGCGACATCGACCCGGACGGCGGCGCAAGCCTTGCGACGGAGCTTGGCGCGACGAAGGGCGGCGGCGCGTTCGTCACGTTGGACGTGACCGACCCCGAGGCGATCCTGGCCTGCTGCGCGACGGTCACCGAAGAGCACGGCGCGATGGACATCCTGGTGAACGTCGCGGGTTGGGATCGCACCCAGCCCTTCGTCGAAAATACGCCCGAGTTCATCGAGAAGATCGTGCAGCTCAACTACCTGGGCCAGGTCCGCGTCTGTCAGGCCTTCGTCAAGCCGATCATCGAGAAGGGCCTGGGCGCGAAGATCGTCAACGTCGCGAGCGACGCCGGCCGCGTCGGCTCCATGGGCGAGACCGTCTATGCCGGCGCCAAGGGCGGCGTCATCGCCTTTTCCAAGTCGCTGGCCCGCGAAATGGCGCGCTACAACATCTGCGTGAACGTGATCGCCCCCGGCCCGACCGACACGCCCCTGTTCCAAGGCCAGTCGGAACGTCTGAAGGAAGCGCTGTTGCGCGCGATCCCCTTCCGACGGCTCGCCAAGCCGCGGGACGTCGCCGACGGCATCCTCTTCTTCGCGAGCGACCGGGCGGGCTATGTGACGGGTCAGGTGTTGAGCGTCTCCGGCGGCCTCACCATGGCCGGTTAGGCCGGGCGACATGGGCGCGGGCCAGATCGACATTGCGGCCGCGCTCCGGCCGGGCGACCTCGTCGTCGTCGCCCAATTGGGCTCCGAGCCGACGTCGCTCACCGCCCAGCTTTTCGAAGCGGCGAAGCGCGTGCCGGGCCTGCGCATGCTCTCCAGCTTCCCGCTCGGCGACCCGGCGCCGCGGCTCGCGGCGCACGACGTGCAATTCGTGGCGATGGACGGCTTCGGCGCCAATGGCAAGCTCTTCCTCGAAGGCCGGCTCGACATCGCGCCGGCGCGCTTCTCCGACTACTGGCGCCTGTTCGACGGCAAGCTGAAGCCGGACGTCGTGCTCTGCTCCGTCACGCCGCCCGACGCGGCCGGCCTTGTCAGCCTGGGCGTCACGGTCGACCATCTGCCGCACGCGATCTCCCGCGCCCGCGTCGCGTTCGCCGAGGTCAATCCGGGGATGCCCTGGACCGACGGCGACGGCGTCCTGCCGCTTGCCGCCTTCGCGGGAACGACGCCCGCGCCGGCGCCGCCGGCGGAATGGACGTCCCGGCCGCCCGGCCCGATCGACCATGCCGTCGCCGCCAACGTCGCCCGCATCATTCCCGACCGGGCGACGGTGCAGTACGGCATCGGCTCCCTGCCGGACGCGGTCGCGGCGGCGCTCGCGGACAAGCGGGAGCTTGGCGTGCATTCGGGGAGCCTCGCGGACTCCTATGTCGACCTCGTCGCCTCGGGAGCGGTCTCGAACCGCTACAAGGAAATCGACGCGGGAGTCTCCGTCGCGACGTCGCTCTACGGGTCGCGCAAGCTCTACGACCATGTCGACCGCAACCGGAACCTCGTGATGCGCGCCGGGGCATATACCCACGGCGCGCATACGCTGGCCCAGTTCGGTTATTTCTACGCGATCAATTCCGCGCTGGAGGTCGACCTGACCGGCCAGGTCGGCGCAGAGGCGGCGGGGCGACGCTATCTGGGCGCGATCGGCGGGCAGCTCGATTTCCACCGGGCCGGCCTCGTCTCCCCGAACGGCCGGGCGATCATCGCGCTTGGCTCGACCGCGGGGAAGGCGCGGGCGACCCGCATCGTCCACAAGCTGTCCGGCCCGGTGACGGCGCCCCGCGCCGACGCCGACATCGTCGTGACCGAACACGGCATCGCCGAACTCGCCGGCCTGACGCTCGCCGAACGCGCGTCCGCCCTGATCGCAATCGCCGACCCGGACTGCCGCCGCGCCCTCGAAGAAGCGGCCGACCGGGACGGCCTCACCTGAGGAGCCCTCCAATGCACGTCGGCGTCGCCCTCTTCTTCACCGCGGAATCGATCCGGCCCGTCGATCTGGCGAAAGCGCTGGAGGAACGCGGCTTCGAGAGCCTCTGGGCGCCGGAGCACAGCCACATTCCGCTGTCGCGCGAATCGGAGTGGCCGCAAGGCGGCGAACTGCCGAAGAAGTACTTCCAGGTGATGGACCCGTTCGTCACCCTGACGGCGGCGGCGTCCGCCACGACCCGGCTCAAGGTCGGCACCGGCATCTGCCTCGTGCCGCAGCGCGACGTCTTTCAGACGGCGAAGGCGGCGGCCTCGCTGGAAATCCTGTCGGAGGGCCGCCTGCTGTTCGGCATCGGCGCCGGCTGGAACTTCGACGAGATGCGCAATCACGGCGTCGACCCGAAGACGCGCATGAAGCTGATGCGCGAGAAGACGGAGGCGATGCGCGTCATCTGGACCGAGGAGACGGCCGAATATCACGGCGACCTCGTCGACTTCGGGCCGCTGCAGACTTGGCCGAAGCCGTCCGCCCCGCCGCCCGTCCACGTCGGCGGCGCCTTCCCCCATGGCGCGCGCCGGGCGCTGCGCTATGGCGACGGCTGGCTGCCGCACGCCCGGCGTCCGCACTACCACATCCTGGAAAAGCTGCCGGAATATCGGGAAATGGCCAAGGCGGCCGGGCGGGACATCCCGGTGACGGTCTTCGGCGGCGAGCCCGACCCGGAGATGCTGAAGCGCTACCGGGACGCCGGCGTCGCCCGCGTCGTGGTCAACATCGACCCGATGGACCGCGACCGGAGCCTCGCCAAGCTCGACGAATGGGTCTCCGCAGGCGTCGTCTGACCGGGACTGGCAAGCTTGCGGCGCGGCGATCGGGATGCTCTTCTAGAGCAACGAAATTGCCGGGAAATCTTTATGCGAAAACTGGTTCGAATTGGATGCGGCCTGTTGCTCGCCGCCGGGGCCGGCGCGCCCGCGGCGGCGCAGCAGGCAGGGCAGGAGGTCGCGACGGCGACCACGGTGGCCGCGAACGTCCGCGAGGAATATGCGAACGCCGCGCGCCAGCTCTCCGAACAGGATCGCGTCCGCTTCGGCGCCCGCGTCGTGACCGGACCGCTGAGCGCCAATGTCGACCGGTTCGACGACGGCTCGGTCCTGACCATCGGCGACGGCGCGACCGTCACGATCGACCGTTTCGTCTACAGCCCGGCCGACAATGCCGGCGCGTTGGTCGTCTCCAACGCCCGTGGGGCGCTTCGCTTCGTTTCAGGACGGATGCAGGACGCAGGCTACCGAATCCAAACGCCGTTCGCCTTCGTCGGCATCCGGGGCACCCGGTTCGTGCTGGCGCATGACCCGGCGGCCGGCTCGACCGTCTATGTCGAGGACGGCGTCGTCGAGTTCGCAAACCAGGCGGGCGCCTCCGTCACGGTCACGGCCGGACTCGCCTCGACGGTGACCGCGCCCGACTCGGCCCCGACGCCGCCCGCGCCGCCGAGTACGAGCAGCGGGTGCGCAACTACCGGGAGCGGAATCCCTACTATCACTACGCCCTTGCCCAGGCCGCTTTCCAGAAGCACGACTACGCGGGCTCGCTGGACTACATCAACTCCGCCATCGGCCTGCGCCGGGACACGGCCCGGTTCCATCTGCTCAAAGGCATGGTCGAGGAGCGCCTCGGTCATCCCGACGCCGCCCGCGAGAGCTACCGCCAGG
>DAINCG010000287.1:0-3758 GCA_036732525.1 Pseudomonadota bacterium
GCCTGACCTGCCGGGTCATTGGCCGCCATTCCGGGCCTCTCCGCGCCATAAAGACGTCCCACGGCCACGATGGCCGCCGGCGCCTGATACGGACGGCGTGGCGACGCGCCCTGGCGGGCGGGATCGGTCATGTCTGGTTGGAGAGCGCGTCAGATTGCGTCGAGCGGGTAGATCGGCCGTCGCACATTGCGGAACGTCAACGCGCCATAGTCCGAGGTGCATACGCCTTCGCCGGCGCACTCCACCGTCGCGGCGGCGATCTTCTTGAACCCGGCGCGGTAGTGGATGCGCGACTTCAGCATGAGATGGCGCCGTTCCGTGGGTTCGATGCCGAGGCTGCGCAGGCAGTTCAGGTCGTTCGGTTCCTGATTCTTCGAGATCACCACGATCTCGACCTTGCCGGCGTCAAGCACAGCGGTCGCGCCCATATCCATGAGCACGCCTTTCGAGGCCGGCCCGGCGTTGCGGTAGATGCCGTCGGTCAGGGTCTTGACGCGCCCGCTGACCTTGAGCGGCGTTCCCTTGGCGCCGATCGCCGGCATCGGCGTCTTCCCGCCGAGGTCCAGCGTCACCTCCGCGCCCGTTCCGGCCTTGTGCATGGCCGCGGCGGCTTCCGGGTCGCGAATGGCGAAGGCGACGACATCCTCCAGCCCGGCCTCAAGGATGCCGCGGAGGACGGCGGTGCAGTCCATCGTGCCCCCCGATGCGGCATTGTCGTAGTGGTCGAGCAGCACGACCGGGCCGTCGAGCGCGCCGCCCGCGGTCATCGCGGCTGCGCGCGCGATGCTCTCCGCCAGGGGCTCGATCTTGTAGACGAAGGCCTCGCGGTGTCGCCAGGCGAAGTCCAACAACTCGTCCCGCCATGCCTCCGCGCGCGCCTGGTCGCCGTCGGTCACGACGACCGCGGACAGGCCGGCGTTCGAGATGTCGGCGTGCGGGAAGCCCGTGAACAGCGAAGCGGCGAGCGCCCCCTCCCGTTCCATGCGCCGCGTCATCTCCTGCAACTCGCTATTCGGAAAGTCGTCGGTCCCCTGTCGCATCACGTGAGGCAGCATCGGCCGCGCGCCCCATGCCATCGCCGGCCGCGCCTCGCCCTTGATGGCGGCGATCGTGGCGCGCCCCGCGCGCACGCCTGTCTCGTAGCCGTCGATATGCGGATAGGTTTGGTAGCCGGCGAGCACGGTCGCGTTCTCCGGCATCGCCGGATAGAGGTTCGTGTGCATGTCGAGCGCGACGCCGATCGGAACGTCTGGCGCGATCTCGCGCAGGCGAGCGAGTAGGGCGCCTTCGCCGTCTTCAAGCGATTGGGTCACCATGGCGCCGTGCAGGTCCAGAAGCACGCCGTCGCAGCCGGCGGCCACGGCATTGACGATGCGGTCGGTCATGTATTTGAAGGCGTCGTCATGGACCGGTCCGGAAGGCCAGGCGCCGCCCGCGATCGGCGTGACGATCTCCGCGCCCTCCGTTTCGGCAAGGTCGAGGAAGGCTGCGATGGCAGAGCCTGTGCCTTTGAAGGCCGCGACGACCGCATCGCCTTCCGGCAGCGTCCGCGCGCCGCGCGCGAAGCTTTCCAGCGGCGTCGGCACGGGCGAGAAGGTGTTGGTTTCGTGCTTCATCATGGCGATGACGAGACGCATGGCGGCCGATCCCCATTGGCGTTCGGATGGCGAATGTTATGCCGCATGCCCGATCCCGAACAGGCCGACCGGCATCGGCCCCGCCGAGCCGAGATCGACCTCGCCGGCGCGACGACGGATCGCTAGCCGCGCTCGTCGCTGTCCCCTCTCGATGTGATTTGCGCTCTGCTTTTTGATAGCTTGGCCGAATTTTCCGAAACCTGTTGGCGACCGGCGGACGACGCGGCCGCCCTGCCGAAAGAGTTCGGGACTGTGCATCCTTCAAGCTTGAACTTCGAAGACGTGCTCGTCTTTCTGTTCGCCGCTGGCGTCGCCGTGCCGCTCATGCGGCGCATCGGCGTCAACCCGGTCCTGGGCTTCCTGGCGGTTGGCGTGCTCATCGGGCCGTTCGGCCTCGTCCGGTTCGCCGACGCGGCGCCATGGATCGCCTACGGCGTCATCGACGACGTGGAGAACGTGCGCGCGCTCGCCGAACTCGGCGTCGTCTTCCTGTTGTTCATGATCGGCTTGGAGCTCTCGCTGGAGCGTCTCTGGTCGCTCCGGCGGCTCGTGTTCGGCCTCGGCGGCGCCCAGGTGGTCGTGACGGCGTGTTGTATCGCGCTGATCGCGTCGCTGTTCGGCAACACTCTCGAGGCGGCCATCGTGCTTGGCGCCAGTTTCGCGCTCTCCTCGACCGCCGTCGTGATCCAGCTCCTGATCGAGAGCCGGCGGATGTCGACGGTCGCGGGCCGCGCGAGCTTCGCCGTGCTCCTGTTCCAGGACCTGGCCGTGCTGCCGATCCTCCTCTTGATCACCGCCTTCGGCGCGGACCAGAGCGGGTCGCCCGCGCTGGCGATCGGGAAGTCGCTGCTCCAGGCCGCGGTCGCGATCGTCGCGATCCTGGCGGTGGGGCGGCTGGTGATCCGGCCGATCTTCCGCATCGTCGGCGTCACCGAGAGTCGGGAGATGTTCCTGGCCTTCGTGCTGCTCGCGATCATCGGGATCGCGGCGTTGACCGAAGCGGTCGGCCTCTCGATGGCGCTCGGCGCGTTTCTGGCCGGCCTGATGTTCGCGGAGACCGAATACCGTTACAGCATCGAGGCCGACATCGAGCCGTTCAAGGGCCTGCTGCTCGGTCTCTTCTTCATTTCGGTCGGCATGAGCGTCGATCCCGCGCAGGTCTTGGCCCGGCCCTTCTGGCTGATCCTTGCCGTCGTCGGTCTCTTCGTCATCAAGGGCGTCATCTTGTTCGGTCTCGCGCGGTTGTTCGGCGAAAGTCGCGCCGTCGCGGCGGAAATGGCCCTGACGCTCGGCCAGGGCGGCGAGTTCGCGTTTCTCGTGGTCGGCCTGTCCCTCGGGATCGGGTTGATCGACGGGCCGACGGCGCAGTTCATGCTGCTCGTGACCGCGCTTACGATGATCGTCACGCCCGCGGCGGCGCAGGCGGCGCGGCGTCTCTCGACGCGTCTCGCCGCGGAGGCGGAGCCGGCGGCCGCGGGGCCAGATGGTTTGGAGGGACACGTCGTAATCGCCGGTTACGGGCGTGTCGGCCAGTTCCTGGGCCAGGTTCTGGCGGAGATCAGGGCGCCCTACATCGCGATCGACAACGATAGTCTCGCCATTGCCGGCCCCCGGAAGGCCGACGCCGCGCTGATGTTCGGCGACGCCAGCCGGGAGGAGATTCTGGAGCGATGCCGGATCGACCAGGCCGCCGCGCTCGTGCTGACCATGGATCAACCTCGAGCGGCCGAAGCGATCGCCCGCGCCGTCCGGAAGCGCTGGCCGAATACGCCTGTCTACGCGCGCGCGCGCGACGCGGCGCATGCGGCCAAACTGCTCGACGCCGGGGCTTTTCACGTCGTGCCGGAGACGACGGAAGCGAGCCTGCAGCTCTGCGAGAGCCTGCTCGGCGGGATCGGCATGCCGGGGGATGCGGCGCATACCATCGTCGACATGCGTCGCCGCGCGGAGCAAACGGCGCTCGAAGCGCTTTCCGGAAAGAAATGAGCCTGGAGCGGCGCTCGGCGCCGGGAATCCCGGCCGGCTTGATCGCCGCCGGCGCGCGCGGCACGCTTCCTGGAGGCGACCGCAACGGGAATTCCGAATGATGGGCGAATCTGGCGCCGCCGAGGCCGGCGGTCT
>DAINCG010000287.1:3790-4884 GCA_036732525.1 Pseudomonadota bacterium
GTGAATGACAGAGCCTTTATTGTCGGTGTCGATGTCGGCGGCACCTTCACCGATCTCGTCCTGATCGATGCGGCCGGCGCGCGGCTGGTCGCGAAGGCGCCTTCGGTGCCGGCCGACCCAAGCCGGGGCGTGCTGGCCGTGCTCGAACGTCTCGCCGACCGGCTCGGCGCGGACGCTACGGCGATCCTCCGGGACTGCGCCCTCTTCGTGCACGGCTCGACGGTCGCGACCAACACGATGCTCGAAGGCAAGGGCGCGCGCGTCGGCCTGCTGACGACGGAGGGATTTCGCGACGCGCTCGAGATCCGGCGCGGTCTCCGCGAAGACCAGTGGGACCACCGCGCGCCCTATGCGCCTGTGCTCGTTCCCCGATATCTCCGCCTTGGCGTCGGCGGGCGGATCGACGGAGCGGAGCATGCGCCGCTCCGCCTCGCGGACGTCGACGCCGCGCTCGACGTCTTCGCAAACGAAGGCGTGGAAGCGGTCGCGGTCGCCTTCTTCAACAGCTTTCTGAACGACGCCCACGAGGCGGCGGCCGCCGCGCGGGTCGAGGAGCGCCGGACGGGCGGCTGGGTCACCCGCTCCGCCGAGCTCTCGCCGCTGCTCGGCGAATACGAGCGGACCTCGACCGCCGTCGTGAACGCCGCCCTGTCGCCCCGGATCGTCGCATATCTGAACGCGCTCCAGGCGGAGCTTCAGGCGCACGGGTTGAAACGGCCGCTCCTGTTGGTGCAGTCGAACGGCGGCGCCATCTCCGTCGAGCGGGTGGCGCCGCGCCCGGTCAACCTGCTGCTGAGCGGCCCGGCGGCCGCGGTCGGCGCGCTCGACCATTACCGGGGGCTGATCGGCGACGAGGATCCCGGCGCGGCGGCGGGCGACCTGATCTCCATGGAGATCGGCGGCACCTCCTGCGACGTCATGCTGATGTCGAAAGGCGGCGTCGCCATGAAGGACGACCTGTCGATCGCCGGCTATCACATCTCGACGCCGGCGATCGACATTCACACCATCGGGGCGGGCGGCGGCACGATCGCGGGCGTCGACGCCGCGGGCATGCTGTTCGTCGGCCCGGCCGGCGCCGGGGCCGATCCCGG
>DAINCG010000287.1:4894-5230 GCA_036732525.1 Pseudomonadota bacterium
CATGCTACGGCAAGGGCGGCGTTGAGCCGACGGTGACCGACGCCCAGCTCGTGCTCGGCCGCCTCCGACCCGGCGCCTATGCGGCGGCGGGGCTGACCCTGGATCTGGATCTCGCGAAACGTGCGATCGAGGCGAAAGTCGCCCGGCCGCTCGGGCTGACGGTGGAGGACGCGGCGGCGGGGATCGTCGCCCTCCTGGAGCAAAATCTGCTGCACGCGGTCGAGTACATCTCGATCGAACGCGGCCATGCGCCCCGGAACTTCACAATGGTCGCGGCCGGCGGCGCGGGGCCGATGCACGGCGCGAGCGTGGCGCGCGGGCTCGGTTGCGAGCGGG
>DAINCG010000287.1:5240-6369 GCA_036732525.1 Pseudomonadota bacterium
ACGCGCCGCGCGACTCCGGAGCGCTCTGCGCCATCGGCATGCTTCACACGGACATCCGACAGGATTTCCAGCGCTTTCTGAGCGGTGTGCTCGATGACATCGATCCGGCTGACGCGGACGGCGGCCTGCGGGCGCTGGACGCCGAAGCGCTCGCGGCCATGGCGGCCGAAGGCTTCGGCGCGTCCGACGTAACCTTGGAGCGGGCGATCGACCTGCATTATCGCGGCCAGCTGACGTCGCTTCGCGTTCCGCTCCCCGCCGGCGTGTTCGACGCGGCCGCGGCGCGCGCGGCGTTCGAGACGGAGTACGCCCGCCTCTACGGCCATGTTCAGCCCGACGGCGAGATCATCGCGGCGGGCCTCCGCGTCGCGGCCCGCGCCCCGCACGGCGCAGGCCGTGCCGATATGTCGGTCGGCGCAGCGCCCGCGACCGATCCGCCTGCGCCAATGGACCGGCGACGCGTCTGGCACGCGGGCGACGGCTGGCTGGATACTGCGGTCTACGACGGCGCCGGCCTCACTCAAGGCCATGCGGTCGACGGGCCGGCGATCGTGGAGGAGCCGACGACGACCGTGCTGATCGGACTGGGCGATCGCCTCACGGTCGACCGCGCCGGCAATCTCATTATCGCGGTCGCGCCGCCGGCCGAGACTCAGGCTGCGGCGCCGGCGGCGGGCCGCGACCCGGTCGTGTTGGCGTTGATGCAGAACCGGCTCGACCAGATCAGCAAGCATATGGGTTGGGTCATGACGCGAACGGCGCGGAGCCCGATCTTCAGCCAGAGCCACGACTTTTCCTGCTTCATCACCGACCCCGCGGGCACGCTGGTCGCCAACGCCGACGGCATCCCGATCCACACCGGCGGCGGCGGCTTCGCCGTACGCGCGCTGCTTCGGGACTTCGCCGGCCGGATCGGTCCGGGCGACGTGTTCATCCTCTCCGACCCCTACGAAGCCGGCGGCAATCACCTGCCGGACTGGGTGATCGCCCGGCCGATCTTCGTCGGCGAACCGGCCCGGCTCGCCGGCTTCTGCTGCAACCGCGCCCATCAGTCGGACATCGGCGGCAACCTCGCCGGCACCTACAATCCGGAAGCGACGGAGATCTGGCAGGAAGGCATTCGCCTGCC
>DAINCG010000288.1:0-6311 GCA_036732525.1 Pseudomonadota bacterium
GCTCGCCGCGTCGGCCGGGCTGTCGATCGTGACGTTCGTCGAGCCGGTGTTCTACGACCCGGCCACATATCTCAAGGACCCAACGCTCAAGGCCGCCGCCGCAATGCTTGCGCCGCTGGATCGCGCTGCGCTCGCCGAGCGGCTCTCCGGCGGACTGACGAAGCACGTCGCCTATCTGGCGCCCGCGGCGCGCGCCGCAACCGCGACGGCGACGCTGGACGACGGGGCGCTCCGCCCGGTCCTGCGCGACGGCAACGGTCCCGCCATTGCGGAAGCGGCGCGGCGCGGGCCGCTCAAGCTGCGCCATCTCGGCGCCGACATCGCCCGTCCGCTGCCGCGACTGGCGCCGGCGATTCTCCGCCGAATCGATGGCCGGGCGCGTATCGACGATATCTACCGGGACATTTCCGCCGCCGACCCGGGCCTCGATCGCAGGCGCTTCGACGCTGCGTTCGGGGAGGTTTGCGCGGCGCTCGGCGGGCTGAACCTGCTTTGGCTCGCGCGCTGAAACTCCCGGTGGCTGGCCCGGCCTTGGCGATGGCGCTAAGCTCCGGCCGAAGCAACGCATAAGCGCCTGGAGGGGACAGATGGAGTTCGAATATTCAGACCAGACCAAGGAGGTCTGCGCCCGCGTCGAAGACTTCATGGAGCGCTACGTCCTGCCGAACGAGGACGTCTACTACAAGCAGCTCGATGAAGCGGATACGCGCTGGACCGTCGTCCCGATCCTGGAAGAAGTGAAGCAGAAGGCGAAGGACGAGGGCCTCTGGAACTACTTCCTGCCGGAGAGCTTGAATGGCGCCGGCCTGACCAATCTGGAATACGCGCCGGTCTGCGAGATCATGGGCCGCGTGCACTGGGCGTCCGAGGCCTTCAACTGCTCCGCGCCGGACACGGGCAACATGGAAGTTCTGGAGCGCTACGGCACGCCCGAACAGAAGAAGGAATGGCTGGAGCCGTTGCTCAACGGCGAAATGCGCTCCGCCTTCGCCATGACCGAACCGGCGGTCGCCTCATCCGACGCCACCAACATCGAATGCCGGATCGAGCGGGACGGCAACGAATACGTCATCAACGGCCGCAAATGGTGGACCAGCGGCATCGGCGACCCGCGCTGCAAGATCCTGATCCTGATGGGCAAGACCGACCCGTCGGCGCCGACCTATCGCCAGCAGTCGATGATCCTGGTGCCGCGCGACACGCCCGGCATCACGATCGAGCGCATGCTGAACGTCATGGGCTTCGACGACGCGCCGCACGGTCACGGTCAGGTGCTGTTCGAAAACGTGCGCGTGCCGGCGGAGAACATGCTGCTGGGCGAAGGCCGCGGCTTCGAGATTGCGCAAGGGCGGCTTGGGCCGGGGCGCATCCACCATTGCATGCGCATCATCGGCGTCGCCGAGCGTGCGCTGGAGATGATGTGCCAGCGCGGGACGCAGCGCGTCACCTGGGGCAAGCAGCTCGCCGACCGCGACAATTTCATGGAGCGTGTCGCGAACGCGCGCATCAACATCGAGATGTGCCGGCTGCTGACGCTGAAGGCCGCCTACATGATGGACACGGTCGGCAACAAGCAGGCCCGCCAGGAAATCGCGATGATCAAGGTGGCCGCGCCGAATATGGCGCTCAAGGTCATCGACGATGCGATGCAGGCCCATGGCGGCGGCGCGATGAGCCAGGCATTCAAGCTGTCCTACATGTGGGCGCGCATGCGCTCGCTCCGCTTCGCGGACGGACCGGACGAGGTGCACCGCCAGCAGATCGCGCGGCTTGAGCTGCGCCGGCAGGTCGATTGGCCGCCGCGCGCCGCGAAGGCCGCACAGTAGGGCGTGCCCGACTTTTCGCTCGAGCTGGCGGCCCGCGCGCGCGGCGTCGCCGGCCCGATCGTCGGGGTGGACGAAGTGGGACGGGGCCCCCTGGCGGGCCCCGTCTTCGCGTGCGCGGTCTGGCTGTTCGAACGGCCGGCGCCGGACGAGTCCCTGACGTCGCTCCAAGACTCGAAGCAGCTGGTGAAGGCGCGGCGCGAGGCGGCGATTGAAGGCATTGGTCGGTACGCCGTCGCGGCGCTCGGCGAGGCGAGCGTCGCCGAGATCGACGAGTTGAACATTCTGCAGGCCAGCCTGCTCGCCATGCGGCGGGCGGTCGACGCGCTGGCCGCGGAAGTTGGGGCGCCGCCTGGCCTCGCGCTTATCGACGGCAATCGTCCGCCGACGCTGTGTTGCCCGGCCGAAACAGTCGTCAAAGGCGACGGCCTGTCATTGTCGATCGCGGCCGCATCGATCTTCGCGTGGATTCTGACCAGCAATCGCGTAACAGAGCATTTCGCAGCACTGATCCTGGGTGTCACCGACAACATCTATCTTCGCGAAGGTGATGCGCGACCGCCACATGGCGACGCTCGCCACGCAACATCCTGGGTATGGCTGGGAGCGCAACGCAGGATATGGCGTAATCGAGCACAAGGAAGGGTTGCAAAGACTCGGCCCGACGATTCATCACCGTAGAACTTTCACGCCGGTGCGCAATCTGCTGACTCCACAAGATTCTTGACGCGAGTCCGCTTGTGGATAACTTTGCCCCGAATTCAAAGGGGCGGGGCCGCATGCTGGACAGCATCATCATTGGCGATTGCATCGAGGAAATGGCGAAGCTGCCGTCCGGCAGCGTGGACGTGATTTTTGCCGATCCGCCGTACAATCTGCAGCTGACCGGGGAGTTGCGTCGGCCGAACGATAGCGTCGTCGACGCCGTCGACGACGCCTGGGATCAGTTCGACGATTTCGCCGCCTATGACGCCTTCACCAAGGCTTGGCTCACGGAGGCCCGGCGCCTGCTGACGCCGGACGGCACGCTCTGGACGATCGGGGCCTATCACAACATCTTCCGGGTCGGCGCGGCCTTGCAGGACCAGGGGTTCTGGATGCTGAACGACGTCATCTGGAACAAGACCAATCCGATGCCGAATTTCCGCGGCCGGCGTTTCACCAATGCGCACGAAACGCTGATCTGGTGCGCCCGCGACAAGGCGAGCCGGCACTACTTCAACTACGACGGCATGAAGGCGCTGAACGACGGCCTGCAGATGCGGAGCGACTGGACCCTGCCGATTTGCTCCGGCCGGGAACGGCTGAAGCAGGACGGTCGGAAGGCGCATCCGACACAGAAGCCGGAGGCCCTGTTGCACCGGGTGATCCTCGCCTCGACGCGGCCGGGCGACGTCATCCTCGATCCCTTTTTCGGATCGGGAACGACAGGGGCCGTGGCGAAGCGCCTCCGCCGGCATTGGATCGGAATCGAGCGCGACGCGGGTTATGCGGAGATCGCCCAGCGCCGCATCGACGCCGTCACGCCCGCCAATGACGACGAGGTCGACGAGGCGCCGTCGAAGCGCGCCCAGCCGCGCATCCCCTTCGGCTGGGTGGTCGAACGCGGCCTGCTCGACGTCGGCGCCGTCCTGACCGATCCGAGCGGCCGGCATGCGGCGCGGGTGCATGCCGACGGCACATTGGTGGCGGACGGCCACAAGGGCTCGATCCATCAGGTGGGGGCCGCCGTGCAGGGCGCGAGCGCCTGCAATGGTTGGACCTATTGGCACTTCCGGCCGGAAGGCGCGCGACAGGCGCAGCCGATCGACATGCTGCGCCAGCGCCTGCGGGCACAGCTTAACTAGAATTCGCAGCGCATCGTTTAGACGCCGTTTAGGAAAGGGTCGCTAAAACTTTCTGCGGATTCGTCGAAACGACGCAGGAAGCGATTATGCAAATCGGCTCCGGCAGCCTTGCCGCCACCTTCGGGTCGCTTGCGCTCGACCCGTCGCGCACCGGCGGAGTCGCGCAGCGGTCGAATGCAGCGCGCGCCGACGTTACGACCGCGCCCCAACAGCGTGCGACCACGGAATTCCAGCAAGGCGTCACCCACGCCCGCGCCGTCGTCGCGCCGCAGAAGGCGCAGGCCGCGCCGGCAACGCCCAATCCCAACCTGCCCCGCGGCAGCCTGATCGATCTGAAGGTTTGAGCTTCGGCTCAGGCCCGGCCCGACTGGCCTGAGAGGTTCGACGCGTCGACGCCGAGGCTCTTGAGCGCGCGCGGCCATATGGCGGCGAGATCCGGCTCGAAAACGATGCCGGCGTCGGAATCCGCGATCAGCCAGCCGTTCGCCTTGATCTCGTCTTCAAGCTGCCCCGGCGCCCAGCCGGAATAGCCTAGCGCCAAGATGTGATGCTCCGGCCCCTTGCCCGCCGCGATGTCCCGCAGGATATCCAGCGTCGCCGAAAGCGAAACGTCTTCAGTCACGGCGGCGGCGTCCGGCCCTTCGTATTCCGCCGAATGCAGAACGAAGCCGCGAGACGTCTCGACGGGTCCGCCGAAATGCACCGGGAACTCCTCCGTCGCGACGTCATGGATGTCGAGTTGGCTGAACAGTTCGCGGAAATCGAGGCCTTCAACCGGTCGGTTGACCACGATGCCCATGGCGCCCTGGTCGGGCGAATGCGCGCACATGAAGACGACCGTGCGATCGAAACGAGGATCGCCGATGGTCGGCGTAGCGATCAGCAGGCGGCCGCGCAGGCTAAGTTCGTCTTCGTCCGACATGGCGGGAACGTAGGAGCTTCGCCGCCTGTCGGCAAGCGGATCGCCGCACAAACATGTGAACCCGACGCCCAGCGGGCTGCCGCTTCAGGTATCTTGCGTTATATGCAGCGCCATGTGGAAGTCCTTCCTATTGACGCTGGCGCTTGTCGCGGTCGCGATGCCGGGTTTGGCGCGCGCGGCCGGCGATGCGTCCGCGTGGGACGCGGCGCCGGAGGCGCGCGCGCGGCTCATTTCCGGGGTCGACGCGACCGGCGTTTCCGATACCGCGCCGCTGGCCCTCGAAATCATTCTGAAGGACGGCTGGAAGACCTATTGGCGGGCCCCGGGACCGCAGGGCTATCCGCCACGCCTCGACTGGTCCGGGTCGGAGAACGTTGCGGGCGCGGAGATCGTCTGGCCGGCGCCCAAGCGTTTCACCGTCCTCGGCTACGACTCGATCGGCTACGCCGAAAGCGTCGTGCTGCCGATCGCGCTGCGGTTCGAGGACGCGTCGAAACCGGCGAAGCTGCGTCTCGCCGTTGACTACCTGACCTGCGAGGAGATCTGTATCCCGCAGTCGGCCAACCTGGCGCTCGACCTGCCGGCCGGCGAGGCCCGCCCGACCGACCACGCGTTCGCGATCGACCGGGCGCGCGGCGCCGCGCCGGCGCCGTCGGGCGCCGGCGACCGGATCGACCGAGTCTGGCTCGCCGGTCCCGACGACCAGCCGAGCCTTGTGGTCGAAGGGCGGAGCGCCAGGCCGCTCGCCAACGCGGATGTCTTCGTCGACGGACTGGACGGCTATTTCTTCCGCGCGCCGACGATCGCGCGCGGCGACGACGGCGCCTTCCGCCTGACCGCGGTCGCAATCGAGGCGCCGCCGAACCCCGCGGCCGTCGGCCGTCAGGCGGTCTATACCGTTCTGCTCGACGATCGGGCGATCCAGCAGCAGGCAGCGCTCGCGCCGCCCGACGCCGGCGGCGGCGCGGCGATGACATATGCCGGGGCTGCGAGCCTCTGGCTGATACTTGCCGTCGCGTTTATCGGCGGCCTAATTCTCAACATCATGCCCTGCGTGCTTCCGGTGCTCGCCATCAAGCTGATGGGGGCGATGCGGCATGTCGAAGGCGGCCGGCGGGCGATCCGGCGCGGCTTCCTCGCGAGCGCCGCCGGGATCGTGGTCTCGTTTCTCGTGCTGGCGGCCGGCGCTGCGGCGCTCAAGTCCGCGGGCGTCGCGGTCGGCTGGGGCATGCAGTTCCAGCAACCGCTCTTCGTCGCCGGCATGGCGCTCGTGATGGCGCTTTTCGCCGCGAACCTCTGGGGTCTGTTCGAGTTCGCGACGCCGGACGCCGCCAATCGGGCCGGCGCGCGGCTTTCAGGCGAGAAGGGGGAAGGGCTTTCAGGCGCCTTCTGGTCGGGCGTGCTTGCGACCGCGCTGGCGACGCCATGTTCGGCGCCGTTCGTCGGCACGGCGTTGACCTTCGCGCTGAGCCGCGGGCCTGCCGAGATATTCGCCGTCTTCGCGGCAATGGGCGTCGGATTGGCGGCGCCATATCTCCTGACCGCGGCGGCGCCCTCCCTGGCGCGACTACTTCCGAGGCCGGGCGGATGGATGACGCATGTCCGCACGATCCTCGGCGTCGCGGTGCTGCTGACCGGCGTCTGGCTTGTTTGGATTCTCTCCCGGCAGGCCGGCTGGGTCGCGGCCGGACTGACGATCGCCGCCGCCGCTGCGATGGT
>DAINCG010000289.1:0-2618 GCA_036732525.1 Pseudomonadota bacterium
GGAGCTCTTGTAGCGGATGTTGCCGAAGCCGCCGTCGCCGCCCTTGGCCAGCACGACCTCCTGGCCGGGCTCGGTCAGGTCGGCGAGGACGTGGGTCTTGGTCTCGTCCAGCACCTGGGTGCCGGGCGGCGCTTCCAGGATCAGCGGATCGGCGCTGGCGCCGGTGCGCTGGCGGCCGGCGCCGCCCTTGCCGTTCTTGGCCCGGAAGTGCTGCTGGTAGCGGTAGTCGATCAGCGTGTTCAGGTTCTCGACGCAGCGCAGCACCACGTCGCCGCCGCGCCCGCCGTCGCCGCCGTCGGGACCGCCGAATTCGACGAACTTCTCGCGCCGGAACGAGATCGCCCCGGCGCCGCCGTCGCCGCTCTTGATGTGGATTTTGGCTTCGTCGAGAAACCGCATCGGTCGTCGTCTTTCCTGCCCGGGACCGCTACGGGCGCCCGGGGGTCGGATCGCGACCGGCGGGCGCCCTGGTCAGGCGCCCCAGTGCCAAGTTACTCGGCAGCGGCCGCCTGGTCAGCGGACGGCGCCGACGGCTCGACCGACACATAGGTGCGGCCGCGCGCCTTCTTCGCAAAGCTGACATTGCCATCGACCAGCGCGAAAATGGTGTGGTCCTTGCCCATGCCGACATTGAAGCCGGGATGGAACTTGGTGCCGCGCTGGCGGATGATGATGTTGCCGGGGACGACCGCTTCGCCGCCGAACTTCTTGACGCCGAGACGCCGGCCGGCCGAATCGCGGCCGTTCCGGGAGCTGCCGCCTGCCTTCTTATGAGCCATGGATTCGTCGCTCCTTAAGCTAGCGCCGGGTCAGGCCGAAATGCCGGTGATGCGGACGACGCTCAGGTGCTGGCGATGTCCGTTCTTCCGGCGGCTGTTCTGCCGACGGCGCTTCTTGAAGATGATCACCTTGCGCGCGCGCATCTGCTCGACGAGCTCGCCGGTGACGCTGGCGCCATCGACCAGGGGCGAGCCGACCTTGGCCTCCCCCTCGCCGCCGACCATCAGCACTTCGTCGAACGTGACGGCGCTGCCGGCCTCTGCGTCCAGCTTCTCGATACGGATTACGTCGTTTTCGGCGACACGATACTGCTTGCCGCCCGTGCGGATGACTGCGAACATCGCTTTGTCTCTCAATCGGTTGTCGGGCGTTCGGACCCGCCCGGCCGCGCTCAACAAAAACCGCCGCAGCCCCAGGGTGCATCCCCAGCGCGCGGCGCGAGCCGGGAGTTATAGCGATCTTGGCGGAAACGTCAACGCCAGAACGTCCCTCGCCGCTACAGAATCGCGTCGCGCCGACCGGCGCGATCGAAGCCGTGGCCGCCCGCGGCCTGTTTACCGGCAATCGCGGCGTCCTGCACGGCGACGACTTCCGCCTGAAGCCGGCCCGCTGGAAACACCGCAACTGGATCTGCTGCGCGCTCGAATTCAAGGGCCGCTGGCGCCGGGTGATGACGCCGCGCCGCTGGACCGAGCTCTTCTTCCTCGACGAAGCGACCGCCTTCGCCGCCGGGCACCGGCCCTGCGCCGAATGCCGGCGCGCCGCATACAATGCCTGGATGGACGCGCTCGCCGCCGGCCTCGGTCGATCGCGCCCCGCCGCCCAGGCCGTCGATGCACTGTTGCACGCCGAACGCGCCGAGCCGGGCGCCCGCCGCCTCCGTCGGCATGACGCGCGGCTGGAGGATCTGCCGCCGGGCAGCTTCATCCTGACGGACGCGGGGCCGATGCTCGTCCTGGACGACCGCCTGCTGCCCTGGACCCACCATGGCTACGGCGCCCCTTCGCCGCGGCCGCCGACCGGTCCCGTCCGGTTGCTGACGCCGCCCGCGACCGTCGCCGCCTTTCGGGCCGGATATGCGCCCCTGCTGCATCCGAGCGCAGAGGCTTGAGGGGCGCTTGACGACGGCCCCGGCGCGTCGGACCCTGCCGCCGATTTCCCGTACCGGAGACCCCGCCCCATGAACGTCGCCGTCCGCCCGTTGTTCGAGCCCGACTGCATCGTCGCCGACGTCGCCGCGCACAACCGCCGCTATCCGAAGGTCGCGGCCGGCGAGACCTTCGTCGACGAAGTTCTGGAGATCCCGGCCGACTATCAGCAGGCGATGCTGGAATTCTCCGAGATCGACCCCGCGCTCTATGCGGGCGAGGTCGACCCGGGCCTGTTGGCCCGCCGGCCGATCAGCGTGATCGGCTCCGCGCTCTTCGACAATCACCCGGAACGCGGCTACGTCCACACCGTCCAGGCGGTCGAGCGGCTGATGCCGCTGCCGGCGGGCGAGCCGATCCGGATGACCGGCAGCTTCACCGGCGTCGATGACCATCCGCGCGGCTGGATCATGCATGGCCGCTTCGAATTCCGGCGGCAGGACGGCGCGCTGGCGCTCATCGTTTCGCCCTCGGCGCTGATGGCCGATCCGGAACGCAACACCGCCGCCCCCGCGCCCAAGTCCGGCCCCGCGCCGACCGCCGCCGAGCGGCAGGCGGAATTGGCCGCAGCGGGCTGGACGACGCTCCACGCCAAGACCTGCACGCCGGAGCGGGTGGTCGGATATTGCGGCAACACCCGGAACCTCATCCACACCGACCCCGCCTACGCCCAGGGCTTCGGCTTCCGTG
>DAINCG010000289.1:2674-6252 GCA_036732525.1 Pseudomonadota bacterium
CTTCCGTGCGCCGATCACCGCCGGCAACCAGATGATCGAATGGCATCTGGAAGCGGCGCGCCTTTCCAAGATCGGCGAGCGGTTCGCCGGCGAGGTGAAGCTACAGCGCCCGGTCTTCTGGGACGATCCGGTCGAGGTGATGACCCGGACGAAGGACGACGCGCTCGAGACCATCGTCGTCAAGCAGGACGGACGCGTCGCCAACACCGGCCGCTTCCGCGCGCTCGACTGATGGCGGCCGCGGAGCTCAGCGAGGAGCAGCAGAAGAAGATCGCGCTCGATCTCTTCCTCGACGCCTGGGACAAGGCCTGCGCCGCCGGGGTCGAGGCGGACCTCCTCTGCGAGGTCATGATCTACATGGCCGTCACCGACCTCGTCGCCGATAGGGGCGAGGACGAAACGGCCGACCTGTTCGACTCCCTACCCGAACGCATCCGGGACGGCGAGTTCACGCTCGACCAGGACGGCGACGACTCCTCCGGGGAACCCCATTGAATGCTGGAGGGCGTCGGGCTTAGGGCGCTCCGCCTGTTCGAGCCGGAACGGGCGCACCGCCTGGCGCTGAAGGCGCTCGCCGCCGGACTCGTCGCCGGCGACGACGCGCCGGACCCGGAGAACCTGGCGACGATGGTCTTCGGCCGCCGCTTTCCCAATCCGGTCGGCGTCGCCGCCGGTTTCGACAAACATTGCGAGGCGCTCGGAGCCACCTTTCGTCTCGGCCCTGGCTTCACCGAAATCGGCGGCGTGACGCCCAAGCCGCAGTTCGGCAACCCGAAGCCGCGGCTGTTCCGGCTGACAGAGGACCGGGCCGTCATCAACCGCTTCGGCTTCAACAGCGAGGGCCACGCCGTCGTCGCCGAACGGCTGGAGGCGGCGCGGGCGGACGGGGTGGACGGCATCGTCGGCGTCAATCTCGCCGTCAACAAGGACAGCGCCGACCCTGCGGAGGACTATGCCCACGGCGTCGCGGCGTTCGGCCGGCCCGCGGATTTCGTGACAGTCAACGTCTCCTCGCCCAACACCCAGGGCCTCCGTGACCTGCAGGGCGAAGCGGCGCTCGCCCGTCTGCTGGAGCGGGCCGTCTCGGCGCGCGACGCCGTCGCGGCGGAGAGCCGGCCCGCGCTCCTGGTCAAGGTGGCGCCGGACCTGGACAGCGCCGGCGTCGCCGCCATCGCGGACGTGGCGCTCTCTTTCCGGGACCGCGGCCTTGCCGGCCTCGTCGTCTCCAACACGACGATCGCCCGGCCGCCCAGCCTGAAGAGCCGCCACGCGGCCGAGGCGGCCGCTCTTCGAGCCGTCGACCGTCGTCCTGAAGGCCTTCGCCCGCCGGATCGACGGCCGCCTGCCGCTGATCGGCGTTGGCGGCGTCGCGTCGGGCGCGGACGCCTACGCCAAGATCCGCGCAGGCGCCTCGCTGGTGCAGCTCTATTCCGCCCTCGTCTACCAGGGCCCGTCGCTGATCGGCCGCATCAAGCGCGAGTTGGCGCTCCTGCTGGAGCGTGACGAATACAAATCGGTCGAAGACGCCGTCGGCGCCGACCTTTAGGGGAGAGAAGCAATGTCCTGGGAGCCCGAACTCGAGGAGCTGCGCCGTCGCGAGACGATGGCGAAGGAGATGGGCGGCGCCGACAAGGTGAAGCGCCAGCATGACGGCGGCCGGCTGACGGTCCGGGAGCGGATCGACGGCCTGGCCGACGCCGGGAGCTTCCACGAGATCGGCGCCATCGCCGGCAAGGGCGAATACGACGCGCAGCATCAGCTGAAGTCCTTCCTGCCGGCCAACTGCGTCTTCGGGCGGGCGAAGATGAACGGCCGGCCGGTCGTGCTCTGCGGCGACGATTTCACCGTACGCGGCGGCTCCGCCGACGCCACCATCAAGGAAAAGCCGCATACGGCCGAGAACATGGCTTTCGAGCTGCGCATCCCGATCGTGCGCATCATCGAAGGGTCGGGCGGCGGCGGTTCGGTCAAAACGATCGAGACGACAGGCCGCGCCAATCTGCCGGGCGGCAACGGCACCTCCAGCCGGTTCGACCTGATGGCGCGCAACATGGCGGCCGTGCCGGTGGTGGCGCTGGGCCTCGGCTCCGTCGCGGGCCTGGGAGCCGCCAGACTCGCCGCCAGCCACTATTCGGTCATGACCAAGGAGACGTCCGCCATGTTCGTGGCGGGGCCGCCCGTGGTGAAGGGCATCGGCCAGGACCTGACCAAGGCGGAGCTCGGCGGCTGGAATGTGCAGTGCCGCGCGGGCGGCGTCGACGACGCGGTCGACACGGAGGAGGAGGCGTTCGAGCGGGCGCGCCGGTTCCTCTCATACCTGCCGAGCAATGTGGACGAGATGCCGCCGCTGGGTCCCCAGGACGATCCCGTGGACCGGCGCGACGAGGGGCTGATCGCCGCGATCCCGCGCGACAAGCGCAAGACCTACAAGATGCGGTCGATCATCGAGAGCGTCGTCGACAAGGGCTCATTCTTCGAGATGGGGCGGATGTTCGGCCGCTCCGTCATCACCGGCCTCGCCCGCTTCAACGGCCGGCCCGTGGCGCTGATGGCGAGCGACCCGATGATCCTGGGCGGCGCCTGGACGGCGGAGAGCTGCCAGAAGCTCGTCCGCTTCGTCGACATGGCGGAGACCTTTCACCTGCCGGTCGTCTATCTCGCGGACTGCCCCGGCTTCCACATCGGCCTCGACGCCGAAAAGGCCGGCACGATCCGGCACGGCGTGCGCGCCATGGCGGCGATCAATCAGACGACGACGCCCTGGTGCGCCATCGTCGTCCGCAGCGCCTTCGGCGTCGCCGGCGGCGCGCATGTGAACGTCGGCCGCTATTGCACCCGCTACGCCTGGCCCTCGGGCCGCTGGGGTTCGCTGCCCCTGGAGGGCGGCATCGAGGCCGCCTACCGCGCCGACATCGCCGCCGCCGACGATCCGGACGCCGAGATGCAGCGGATCGAAGAACGCCTGGAAGCGCTCCGCTCCCCCTTCCGGACGGCGGAGGCCTTCTGGGTCGAGGAGATCATCGACCCCCGCGACACCCGCCCCCTCCTCTGCGACTTCGCCGACCTCGGCGCCCACGCCGGTCGGCCGGGCAAGCGGAGCTTCACCATTCGGCCGTAAGGGGCCGGAAAACTCAAACTAATACATTAAACATCATCAAAAATTCGACGAGAACAAAGTATGTCCACGCCAGGGAGCATTGATATGCCGCAATTCTACTCAGATCGACTCTGTAGGTATCAAAAAAAATGTCCAGGAAATACTTGACCTGTTTGCGCATTATATAAGAGAAAGCCTCGACTTCCGCAAATTCCTTTTTGCAAATACAATATTTGAAGAGACCTATAATAGAACAGAGATACTATGGAATGAGCAGTGGCTCGCGCGAGACCGAAAAGATGTGCAAACGTGCCCTTTTTGGGCGAATATTTGGTTTAAAATCTGCAATTCTTGTAACTGCAGAACTAATAATTCCAGATCCATGGAGATAGATGCTCTTTTTTTTCTGAAAAACCCTTCTGGGGAGGTTATACCAGCCTGCGGTAAGGCAGACTCATTTTCGGGATTCCCAAATCGACCG
>DAINCG010000290.1:0-6250 GCA_036732525.1 Pseudomonadota bacterium
TCGCCTCCCAGAGCGGCGCCGCTTCAGGCGCGCCCCGGTCGGACCAGATGACGTTGTGGCCGTTGCCGAGGTCGTAGCAGGCGGTTTCGACCGCGCCCGGATCGAAGCGGGCGTTTTCGGTCAGCTTCATCCCCGATGCGCCGGCGAGCTCGTTCCGTCGCCGCACCGTCTGCGCGAAGTTCCGGTGGACGACGCCGACATGATAGCCGTCGACGCCGTTCTCGATCTGGAGCTTCCAGTTGCAGTCGACGACATAAGCCGCCGAGCCGGGCAGCACTTCCATGCCGTCGGGCGACTGGTCGGCCAGCATGTCGATGAATGGGCGGGCGTCGCCCAGGTGCTCGGCGAGGGGCGGGGCGTCGGGGTTCAGGCTCGCGAAGACGAAGCCCTTGTAGCTTTCGACCCGGGGAACGGGCGTGAGGTTGTAGCAGGACTTGTCGACGCCGTTCGGGAAGCCGACCTCCTCCTCCTTGATGCGCACGCATTGGCCGTCCGCCTTGAACGTCCAGCCGTGATAGCGGCAGACCAGGACGCGGGCGTTGCCCTGGCGCGTCGCCGTCAGGATGGCGCCGCGGTGCGAGCAGGCGTTGATGACGCCCGCGACCCGCCCGTCGTCCAGCCGGTTGATGATCACCGGTTGGCGGCCGATCTCCGTCCAGAGATAGTCGCCCGGCTTCGCGATCTGGCTTTCGTGGGCGACGTAGAGCCAGGTGGTCTCGAAGATGCGTTCCATCTCCGCCGCGTAGACCGCCGCATCGTCGTACATGCGCCGGTCGATCCGGAAGAGGCCGTCGTCCGCCCGGTCGTCGACCATGGCGGCGAAGGCGTCCGCCCCGACGGGGCCGCTGGCGTCTGGCATGGGCGCGTCTCCTTCGAACTTGTTTCCCGAAACTTAGCGGACCTTGACGTGAAAGCGGAGAGCGGCGGCGCGGCGGAGGCCAGCAGGCGCTGATTGTTTCATCACCTTCCGCCGGGCCAGCCGGCGATGATAGCGTCGGCCTCCAGTTCGACGAGCCATTCCGGATTGACGAAGCGGTCGATCGCCATGATCGTATCGACCGGGCGGACGTCGCGGAAATATTCCTTGCGAACGTCGATGGCGGCCCGCCAGTTCTCGATATCGGTGAGTATGACGCGGGTCCGCACGACGTCCTGGATACCGGAGCCGGCCTGCTCCAAAGCCGCCTTGATGATCTCGATGCACTGGCGCGTCTGCGCCGCGACGTCGCCGACGCCGACGGTCTTGCCGTCCGCGCCGACGGGGGCCGTCCCGCCGATCGAAATGAACGGCCCGACCCGGACGGCGCGGCTGAACCCGACGACCGCCTCCATCGGGTTGCCATTGGAAATCAGCTCGCGATCGAAGTTCATGTTGTGCCTCATCAAGTCCGGGCGCAGGATGCGCCCGACTATGTAAGCGAGGTTTGCGATGTCGCGCGATGCTTCGTTTGACGCTTGGACGGCTGGTCAAAACTACGACCGTTACATGGGACGGTGGAGCCGCGCCGTCGCAAACCGATTTCTCGCTTGGCTCGATCCGCAGACAGGGCTTGATTGGCTGGAGGTCGGCTGCGGCACGGGCGCATTGACCGCAGCCATCCTCGACAGATGCGACCCGCGATCGGTTTGGGCGACCGATCCGTCCGACGGCTTCGTCGCGCATACGCGGGCGGCGATTTCCGACGGGCGCGCGCGGTTCGACGTGGCCGACGCGGCCGCGCTGCCCGGCGACGATCAGAGCGTCGATGTCGTCACCTCGGCGCTTGCCTTCAATTTCTTTCCGGACAGACAGGCCGCTCTCGGAGAGATGCGGCGCATATTGCGGCCGTCCGGCCGGATAGCGTTCTACGTTTGGGACTATCCGAGCGGCGGCGTCGGCTTCATCGACGCATTTTGGAAGGCGGCGGCGAAGCTCGACCCAAAAGCGGCGAAACTTGACGAAGCGCGACGCTTTCCCTTCTGCGTCCGCGACGGTTTGCTGGACGAATGTCGGGCTGCCGGCCTCGCCGACGTCGTCGTCGAATCCTTGGAGATCGAGACGACGTTCCCGGACTTCGATGCGCTCTGGCAACCATTCACGCTGGGCGCCGGGCCGGCGCCGGGCTACTGCGTGAGCCTGGATGAGGCGGCGCGGAGCGCCCTGAAGGCGGAATTGCGCCGCAGCCTTGGCAGCGATGCGCCGATTCGCCTATTGGCCCGCGCGTGGGCCGTTCGCGCCGATCGCTGAGGCCCCAGCGGCCGAGGCTTCAGGCCGGCGCAGGCGTGCTTGACGCAAAGAACCGCCGCGCCTTGAACATCAGCCAGAGCGCGATCGAGAGGTTCAGCACGTTCCAGCCGACGCCGTTCAGCACGGCCGCCTGGTAGCCGCCGGTCAGGTCGTAGAGCGCGCCGGAGAGCCAGCCGCCGAAGGCCATGCCGAAAAGGGTGAAGCTCATCACCGTGCCGATGCGCCATCCGGCGTCGCGCGCCGGGAAGGCGCCGCGCACGATCATCGCGTAGGAGGGCACGATGCCGCCCTGGCTCAAGCCGAACAGGAAGGAGACGACGTAGAGCGGATAGAGCTCGTCGAACGGCAGGAACAGCATCAGCGTGAGCATCTGAAGGAGCGAGCCGAGCACGAGCGTGCGGAAGCCGCCGATCCGGTCCGAAATCCAGCCGGAAAGGAGGCGGCTCGCCACGCCCGCCGCCATCATCAGCGCCAGCATGTTGGCGCCGTGCACCGCGCCCAAGCCAAGGTCGGTACAGTAGGCGACGATATGCACCTGCGGCATCGCCATGGCGACGCAACAGGCGACGCCCGCGCAGCAAAGCGCGCCTTGCACCGTCTCCCGATGCAGACCGAACGGCCGCTTCGGCGCAGCCAGCACACGCCCCGACGCTTCCGCGTCGAGGCCGGGCGAGGGCCGGCGCAGCATCAGGGCCAAAGGCGGCATCGCCGCCATGCAGAAGCAGCCGATCAGGAAAAGCGCGTCCCGCCAGCCGACGGCGTCGATCAGCGCCTGGGTGATCGGCGGCCAGATCGCTCCGGCGATGTAGTTGCCGGAAATCACGATGCCGATGGCGAAGCCGCGCCGCCGGTCGAACCAGAGCGAGGCGTCGGCGACCAGGGGCGAGAAAGTGGCGGCGGCGCCCAGCAGGCCGATCGGAATGCCGTAGGCGAGCGCATAGATCCAAAATTCGCTCGCATTCGCCGCAAGCATGAAGCCCAGGCTGTAGATCAGACTCGCGACGAAGATCGTCCACGCCGTGCCGAAGCGGGACGTCGCCCAGCCATAGGCGATGCCGCCCGCGCCGAAACCGATCGTGAAGAGCGTGTAGGGCAGGGAGGCTTCGGCCCGGGACAGGCCGAATTCGGTCGCCACCGGCAACAGCGCTACGGTGCACGAAAACATGCCGAACCCGCCGATCGTCATCAGGCCGAGCGCCGCGCAAAGTCGCGCCCAGGCGTAGGGGCCGTCGGGCTCCGACGAGCGGAAGGCGGAAAACAGCATGGGACGGGTCCGAAGGCGATGAAGTTTGGCCGGGCGGGGGAGATTGGACCCGGGGGCCGGCGCGCGCAATCATGCCGCATCACCCTCTTAAGGAGACGCAGGATGGTCGGCCGGATCGACCGGGAACGGGACGCGCGCGGGATCGAGACGCTTTGGCTCGACAACCCGGCGCATCGGAACACGCTCAACAACGACCTGATCGACGCGCTGGCGGCCGCCATCCGCGCCGCCGGCGCGGACCCGGACTGTCGCGCCATCCTGCTGCGCGGCCGCGGCGGCATCTTCTGCGCCGGCCGCGAACTGCGCGACCTCGCCGCGATCATGGACGCGGACGTCCAGACGATCACGGCGACGTATCATCGCCTCCGCCTCCTGAACGAAGCGCTGTTCGATTGCCCGCGGCCGACGATCGCCGTCGTCGAGCGCTACGCCTTCGGCGCCGGCGCGACGCTCGCCGCCTGGTGCGACATCGCGATCGCGGAGGCGGAAGCGCTGATGGCCTTCCCGGAAGTGCGTCACGGCATCGTGCCGTCGCCGATCGTGATGGCCTTGATGCGCGGCGTTCCGCACAAGATCGCCCGCGAACTCATGCTGACGGGCCGGCGCTTCACCGGCGCGGAGGCGGCGGATCTGCACGTCGTCACCCGCGCCGTGCCGAAGGCGTCGCTGGATGAGGCCGTCGAGACGACGCTCGGCCATATCCTGGCCGGGAGCGCGCCGGCGATCGCGCGAACCAAGGAATTCATGGCTCACGCCGAGGATGCGAGCTACCGCTCGGCGATGCTGAGCGCCGTCGACAGCATCTCCATCGGCCTGACCGACCCGGAGACGCGCCGGCGGATCGAAGGCTTCCTCGCCGGGAAACGCTAAGCCGGCTTCCGGAAGATCATCTCGACCGGGGCGAGGCCGCCGGCGCGAACCGCGTTGACCATGTTGCCGTACTTCACCGGCGCCGTCGGCCCCATCAGGATCGGCAGGCCGAGCGGCGGCGCAGGGCCTCTGCCGGCGCCTGCCGCGAGACGGTCGAAGAAGGCGCAGGCGAACTTGGTGCGATCGTTCTCGACCTCCAGGTCAAGGCCGGCCGCCTCGCCGGCGGCGCGATAGGCGTCCGGCGTCGCGACGTAGGACGTTTCGCCTTCGCTCGCCCAGGGCACGGGCAGATCGAAGGCGCCGTCGCCCTTCGCCATGATGTCGTAGAGGGCGAAGGCGCCGCCCGGCTTGAGCGCCCGCGCCGCCTCCCGGAAAAGCTTGTCCTTGTCCGCAAGGTTCATCCCGACATGCAGCATGAGCGCCACGTCGAACGACGCGTCCTCCACCGGCAGGTCGAGCGCGCTGCCGACTTCGAATTCGGCGTCGAGCCCGACCAGCGCGGTCAGCCGGCGCGCCGTCTCGACGAACGCCGGCGTCAGGTCGACGCCCGTCGGCCTGGCGCCCAGCCGGCTCGCCACGTGGCGCGCCGCGCCGCCGATGCCGCAGCCGATGTCGAGCACGCGGTCGCCCGGCTTGATGTCGAGATGGGCCAGAAGATTGTCCGTCGCGGCGATGCCGCCGATGTGGAACTCGTCGACCGGCTTCAGGTCGTCCGGAGTCAGGCCTGTTTCGAACTTCCCCATCTCTGAGAGCGCTTCGAGGATGCGCTCGTAGAGATCGTCGCTGGAGTAATGGGCGACGACGTCCGCCTCGGGTCCCGTCAATTCGCGTCTCCGGCCTTCGGGTCAGGAAGGCCGAGCTTGGCCTAATCCCAGTTCGCGCGATAGGCCTCGAACCGTGTCGGAATCTTCTGGATGTCGGCCATGACCTCGCCGAGCGGGCCGGGCGCGGTGTCGGTCGGCACGAAGAGCGAGAGCCGGTCGGCGAGGCCTTCGTACTTGGCGCGGACCTTGTCGGCGATCTCGTCGTGGCGGCCGACGACGGCGAAGATCTCCAGCACGTCGTCCGGAATCAGCGCCGCCATCTCGTCCCAGCGGTTGGCGGCGGGGTAGGGGCGAAGCGTCTCGCCAAGCTCCTCCTGGCCATGCAGGCGTAGCACGTCCCAATAGGCGCGGGTCGAGCAGTAGAACGAGATGCGGAAGCGCACGTATTCGCGCATCTTCGCGACGGCTTCATCGTCCGCGCCGGTGGCCAGGAAAGCGCCGGAAATGACTTCGATCTCGCTGCGCGGCCGGCCGGCCGCGTCGAGCCCGACCTGGATCCGCGGCAGCGAGACCTCGTCCAGATAGCGCCGGGTGCTGAACGGGTGCAGGCGCACGCCGTCGGCGACCTCGCCGGCCGCCTTCAGCATGGCGGGGCCGACGGCGGACATGGCGACCGGGATGGGCGCCAGGCCCATGGGTTTGGGCGAGAAGTTCGGCGTCGTCAGCGTCAGCGTGTAGGCGTCGGAATGGTAGTCGAGCTTCCCGCCCGTCTCCCAGGCGCGCCAGACCGCGCGGACCGCGCCGATATAGTCCTTCATGCGCGGCGCGGGCGGCGTCCAGGCGAGGCCGTAGCGCCGCTCGTTGTGGCCCTTCACCTGACTGCCGAGGCCCAGATAGAAGCGCCCGCCGCTCGCCTTGTGCAGGTCCCAGGCGAAGTGGGCGGCGATGGTCGGGCTCCGCGGGAAGGCGATCGCGACCGCCGTGCCGAGCTGGACGCGGCTGGTCTCGAGTGCGGCGACCGTGAGCGGCGGGATCGGTCCGTGCGCATTCTCCAAGGCCACGACGCAGTCGAACCCGGCCGCTTCGGCCTCCGCCGCGGCGGCTTTGGCGGCCAGGAGGTCGTTG
>DAINCG010000291.1:0-1988 GCA_036732525.1 Pseudomonadota bacterium
TTTCCGGCCGCGCGTCCAGGAGTCGACTCCACCTGGGGATCAGCCAGCGGACCGCGAAGGTCGGGTAGGCGACGACGGAGACGAACGGCGTCTCGGCGAGCGCTCGCGCGCGCTCGCCGGCCGCGCGCAATTGCGCGAGCGGGCCGGAGATCGCGTCGAGATAGGCCTGGCCGGCGGCGGTCAGGGCGATGCGGCGGTTCGAGCGTTCGAACAGGACGGCGCCCAGTTGCGCCTCCAGCGTCTGGATCTGGCGGCTGACCGCGCCCGGCGTCAGGTTGAGCGCATCGGCCGCATGCTTGATGCTCAACCGTTGCGCGGCCAACTCAAACGCCTGGATGCCGGAAATCGGCGGTAGGCGGGATATTGCCTCCTCCATCGAATGCATTTTTCGCACTCGAAAGTGCCAAGCTTTCGATTGCGCCGTCAAGCCGGATTGGCGAGGCTTCGCCAAACTCCGGGAGGACGTCATGGACGGAACGATGATGGCGGCGACGCGCGGCGATAACAGCGACCGCATCGCGCCGGACTGCCAGGGCCAGAACTTCTTCGAGATCGACCGCAGCCTGCAGGGCCTGCTCGACCTCTATCTGCCGCCCGATCTTCTGGCGCACATGTTGCCGCACTATCGGGAACTCGGCGAAATCGCCGGCGGACGGCTCGACCGGCTGGCCCGCATGGCGGACAAGCGCCAGCCAACCCTGCATCCCCGCGACGCCTATGGCAGGGACGAGGACGAGATCGAATTCCATCCGGCTTATCGGGAAATGGAGGACATCGCGCTCGGCCGCTTCGGCATTCATTGCATGTCGCGGCGGCCCGGCGTGCTCGGCTGGCCGGAGAAGGTCCCGCCCGTCGCGAAGTACGCCTTCCAGTATCTCTTCGTGCAGTCGGAGTTCGGCTTGATGTGTCCGATCTCCGCGACGGAGACGTCGGCGCTCCTGATCGAACGGCACGGCGCGCCCGAACTTGCGAACCGCCTCGTGCCGCGCATGTTGAGCCAGGATCGCGCCGAGCGGCTGATGGGCGCGCAGTTCATGACGGAGAAGACCGGCGGCTCGGACGTCAGCGGCATCGAACTGGAAGCCCGCTTCGAGGACGGCGCGTGGCGCCTCTACGGAGACAAGTGGTTCTGCTCCTGCGCGGACGGCGACATCGCCATGCTCTTGGCGAGGCCCGCCGGCGCGCCCGCCGGCAATGCCGGCCTCGCGCTCTTCGCCATGCCGCGGCGGCTGGAAGACGGACGGCGCAACAGCTACCGGATCGTCCGGCTCAAGGACAAGCTCGGCACCCGGTCGATGGCGTCGGGCGAGATCGTGTTCGAAGGCGCGGTGGCCTATCCCCTCGGCGAGGTCGGAGCGCACGCCAATGACGGCCTGAAGCGCATGCTCGACCAGGTGAACATGTCGCGTCTCTCGCATGGCGTGCGGGCCGCCGCGATGATGCGGCGCTGCCTGAACGAGGCGTTCGCCGTCGCCCGCAATCGGGTCGCCTTCGGCGGTCGCGTCATCGATAAGCCGCTGATGCGGCGGCAGCTTCTGAAGCTGATGGTCCCGACCGAACAGGCGCTCTCCATGTCGATGTTCGTCGCGACGACCCTCGCCGCCGGGGAAGCCGGCGACCGCGAGGCGGCGCAGCTCACGCGCATCCTGACGCCGCTCCTGAAGTTCCGCACCGCCCGCGACAATGTCACGGTCGCGACCGGCGCGATGGAGGCGCGGGGCGGCAACGGCTATATCGAGGATTGGGTGAACGCCCGACTGGTGCGCGACGCCCATATCGGCGTCCTCTGGGAGGGCACGTCGAACATCAACGCGATCGACATCGTCGTCCGCGCCGTCGGCAAGGCGGGCGCGCACCATGAATTGGGCGGCGCGATGACCGAGATGCTGGAGCAGGCGGACCTGCCCGGCCAGTTTCGGGGGGAACTCGCCCGCGCCGTCGGCATGGCGACCGCCTTCGCCGACAGCGTCGCCAACGAAGGCCGCGAG
>DAINCG010000291.1:2044-6239 GCA_036732525.1 Pseudomonadota bacterium
CGCAGGAGGGCGCGGCGTTGGGCGGCCGCGGCGGCGACGCGCGACGGCTTCTGCTGGCGCGGCTCGTGCTCGATCACCGGCTGAAGCCGCAGGATCCGCTGTCCGGCGGCGGCGACACGCCGACGGCCATCGCCGACGCGCTGCTCGAAGACGCGCCGGTCAGCTTGGCCCGGGCGAAGGCGCTGCTGGCGGCCTGATCAGTCGAGGCTCTCCGGCCGGTCGAGCCAATTGTACTGCGCAATGCCGCCGTCGACCGCGACGATGTCGCCGGTGACGTAGGGGAATGCGTCATTGTCGAGGAGGGCCACGGTCGAGGCGGCGATATCCTCCGGCGTGCCGACCCGGCCCATCGGGATGCGATGCGAGAGCGTTCCGGGGTCGCCCTTGAAGCCGCCGCCCGGAATGGCGCCCGGCGCGACGCCGATCACGCGAATGCGGTCCGGCCCAAGCGCGCGGGCGAGTTCGCGGACGACCATCGCCTGCCCGGCCTTGGCGGCGCTGTAATGCGGCAGGTTGCGCGGCGAATAGGCGTGCAGCGACGTCATCATGACGATCCGTCCGGCAAGGCCCTCCGACCGCATCTCGCGCGCCGCCGCCTGCGCCAGAAAGAAGCCGGAGCGGAGATTCGCGTTCAGCATCGCGTCCCAGGCGTCCTCCGTCACGCGGAGCGCGGTCTGGCTCTCGTCGCGCGGCGGCGAGGCGCAGTGCACGAAGATCGAAACCGGACCGTAGGCGGCGCGCGCCGCAGGCCAAAGCGTCTTCCAGCCGTCCGCGCCGGCGAGATCGCTTTCGATGAAGCAGGCGGTCCCGCCCGCCGCTTCGATCTCGCCCACGGCCGCCGCGCCCGCTTCGGCGCCGAGGCCCGTCAGCACGACGCGCGCGCCCGTCCGTCCGAGCCTTAAGGCGACGGCGCGGCCGATGCCGGCCGTCGCGCCGGTCACGAGTGCTGTGTCGTCGGAGAAGTCGGGCAGCGTCATGGCGAAATGTCCCAGGGATATTGCGTCTTCGCCGACCATGCCGGCGGGCGCATTGATCGTCCAGACGTTATGCTGCGATCCGGGAGGGCCGGCCATGACCTATTCAATCATCGCGCAATGTCCTGAGACAGGCGCGTTCGGCGGGGCCGTCGGCACGTCCGCGCTCGCCGTCGGAAACCGTTGCCTGCATGTCGCCCACGGCGTCGGCGCGGTTTTGAGCCAGCATCGGACCGACCCCAGGCTCGGCGCCCGCGCGCTGGCGCGCATGGCCGACGGCTTTTCGGCGGGCGCGGCGCTGGCGGAGCTTGCGGCCTCCAACGACCTCGGCTGGCGGCAGCTCGCGCTGCTCGATCGGGAGGGCGACATCGCGGTCCATCATGGCGGCCGTCTCTATTCGATCGCGACGCACGCCATCCGGGACCGCGCGGTCGCGATCGGCAACATCCTGGCGAACGAGCGGGTGACGGACGCGATGGCCGACGCTTTCATGGCGGCGGCGGGGCAACCGCTCGAACGCCGGCTGCTCGCCGCCCTGGCGGGCGGGCGCGAAGCGGGCGGCGAAATCCTGGACCCGCTCCGGTCCGCCGCGCTGCGGGTTACGGGACCGGACGGCGTCGATCGCATCGACCTTCGCATCGATCGCGCGGACGAGGCCGTCGCCGCGCTCGAAGATCTTCTGGACGCCTATGGCGATCAGGAGGCGCAGCTGCGGGCCGTCGCGCTCACGCCCGACGACGTGCCTATCGCGCGCAGTCTGTTCGACGCCTCGGTCGCCCGGATCGCGGAACTCGATCTTGAGGGACGCTTCCCGACAGCGGCGCGGCGCGCCGAATGGACGATCTCGGGCTGATCGCGGTCAGTCGTCGCGCCGGAAGAGGTGGACGCTGAACAGGCGGCCGGAATCGGTCCAGACTTCTGTCGGCGTCCAGCCCGCCTCGCGCGCCAGATCCTGCATGCCCGCAACGGAATACTTATAGGAATTCTCCGTGTGAATCGTTTCGCCGGCGGCGAAGTCGACGCGCCGGCCGAGTACGGTCACGGATTGGTCCTTCAAGCTCTCAAGATGCATTTCGATGCGGCCGAGGTCCGCGTCGTAGCGCGCGACATGCCGGAATGCGTCGAGATCGAAGTCGGCGCCGAGCTCCCGGTTGGCGCGCGCCAGGATGTTCATGTTGAAGGCGGCGGTGACCCCTTCCGGGTCGTCATAGGCCCGGACCAGGATGTCGGGGTCTTTTTGCAGGTCGGCGCCGAGAACAAGGGTCCGCGCGTCGCCGATGCCGGCGAAGCGGGCGAGCAGGTCGCGCGCGGCCGGCGGCTCGAAATTGCCGATGGTCGATCCCGGAAAGAAGACTGACACCGGCCCGAGCGACGCCGTCTCGGCCGGCAGATCGAAGGGCCGGTCGAAGTCGACCGCGAAAGGCCGGATCGGCAGGTCCGGAAATTCCGCCTGCAAGTCGGCCGCCGCAGCCTTCAGGTGATCGACGCTAATGTCGCCCGGCGCGAAAGCCGCCGGGCGCTCAAGCGCGCGCAGCAGGATGCCGGCCTTTTTCAGCGCGCCGGCCCCCGGTTCGGCCACGACGGCGCCGGGACCGATCTCACGCGCGATGGCGGGCGCGCAATCCTCCAGAATGCCGAGCTCGGTCCGCGTCGGGTAATAGGCTTCGAGCTCCGTGATCTGCTCGAACAGCTCCGAGCCGCGATCGTCGTAGAAAAACTTCGGCTCCAGGCCTTTCCGCGGCCGGGCGAGACCTTGCAGCATGGAGCGGCCAAAGGATGAAAGGACGGTCGGATCGTTCATGATGCATCCTCGGCGAGGCGTAGCCCCATCATTTGCCAACGCTGGAAGGGGTAGAAAAAGTTCCGATAGGTCGTCCGGAGCTGCGCGGCCGGCGTCAGCGCCGCGCCGCCGCGCAGCACGAACTGGTTTGCCATGAACTTGCCATTGTACTCGCCGATCGCGCCCGCGGGCGGGCGGTACCCGGGGTAGGGCGCATAGGGCGACTGGGTCCATTCCCAGACGTCGCCCCACATTTGCGCGAGGCCGTCGCCCGCGGCGGGCTTCGGGCGAAGGCGGCCGGTTTCGACGAAGTTCCCGTCGATCGGCTCACGCGCCGCCAGCTCCCACTCCGCCTCGGTCGGCAGGCGCTTGCCGGCCCAACGGGCGAAGGCGTCGGCTTCGTAGAAGCTGATATGCGCGACCGGCGCGTCCGGATCGACCGGCTGGGTTCCGCGCAGCCCGAAAGCGACCCAGCCTTCGTCCTCCCGGCGCCAATAGAGCGGCGCCTCCCAACCCTCGCGCTCGGCGGCGCCCCAGCCGTCGGACAGCCAGAGCTCCGGCGTGCGATAGCCGCCGGCCTCGATGAAAGCGATCCACTCCCGGTTCGTCACCGCGCGGGACGCGAGCCTGTAGGGCGCGACATATGTGCGATGGCGCGGCGTCTCGCAGTCGAACGCAAAACCGGCGCCGTCATGTCCGACCTCGACGAGCCCGCCCGCGCAGTCGATCCATGTGAGCGGCGCGGGATCGGCGAGCGCCGCCGGGCCGGGCGCCTTGTAGGCCGGCTCCAGCGGATTGAGGGAGAGGAGGTGCAAGAGGTCGGTCAGCAGCAGTTCCTGATGCTGCATCTCGTGGTGGCAGCCGAGCTCGACCAGATCGAGCGGCGCGTCGCCCGCCCGGATCAGGTCTTCCAGCGCCGCGTCGACCCCGGCGCGGTAGGCCATGACCTCCGCGACCGTCGGCCGTCCGATCATGCCGCGCTGCGCCCGGGCGAACCTTGGGCCGGCCTGCACGTAGTAGGAATTGAACAGATAGGCGAAGCGGTCGTCCGGCGAGCGGTAATGGGGCGCGTAGGGCCTGAGGATGAATTCCTCGAAGAACCAGGTTGTGTGCGCGAGGTGCCACTTGGCCGGGCTCGCGTCTTCCATGGACTGCGCGACCATGTCCTCGATCGGCAGGTCCGCGGTCAGGGATTCGGTCGCGGACCGCGTCTCGGTGAAGAAGTCGGGTATGGCGGAGGCGTCGCTCCGGGGCGTCGGTCGCATGGCATCCTCGTCTTCCGGGCGACATTTGAAGAGTAGCTAGGCGCGTCCGGCTGAATGTCGAGGCTGGCGCATATTGTCAATTTGTGAAAGCCTGCGTCCATGAACGCTGTGGAAGACCCGCGCGACGGACCGGTCCGTTACATGGAACGGACGCGGGAATACTATCGGGCGCTCGG
>DAINCG010000292.1:0-5530 GCA_036732525.1 Pseudomonadota bacterium
GAACGCGATCCCGCTGCGGTCGCGTCCGACGTGAAGTCGGGTCTGGTTTAGGCGGCGGCGGCGCGGTCGGTCTACGCGGTGGCGCTGACGGCCGACGGCGCGGTCGATACCGCCGCGACGGCGGCGTTGCGCGGCGGCTGACGCCGCGCTCCACGGTCCTTCTCACTGGGGGTTGGGCGCAGGTATTCCCAGCGCTTCCACAAAAAAAACTTTTCTGAAACCCTAATTCGACAGCCGCGTATCTCCTCCATAGGGCGCAAGGCCGTGCACTTGTGTGCGGCCAGTACTTTGTTGCGCCCAGGTCAAATATGGGAGAAGGCGAGGCCATGGCCACATTTACTGTCACGACCCTGCAAGATGAAAATGGAAGTGAAGTTGTTTCTTCCGGATTGTCTTTACGGGAAGCCATCGCGCAGGCGAATGCGACCGCAGGAATCGATACGATTCAGTTCGACGCGGGCCTTGCCGACGGCGAGATCACGCTGACCAACGGCGAGATCGCCATCACCGACAGCGTCGTCATCCAGGGCGACAATGACGGCGACGGCGCCGCCGACTTCACCGTCTCCGGCGACGCGAACGCCAACGATGTGGCCGACGCCGGCGACAGCCGCGTGCTGAACGTCGCGGCGGACGCCGAGATTCAGGCCCTCAACATTGTGGAAGGCATGACGGACGACGGCTCCGGCGGTTCGGGCATCCTGCACACGGCGGGCGACCTCGTGATTTCGGCAAGCATGCTCGCCGGCAATGTCGCAACGGGCGACGGCGCCTCGGGCGGCGCGATCTTCACCACCGGGGACAGCGTCACGATCACGAATTCTGAGGTCGCTAACAACTCGGCCGTGCGCGCCGGCGGCGGCATCGAAATCGCCGATGGGTCGGACGTGACCTTCATGAACTCGACCGCGAGCGGCAATGTGGTCGTCGGCCCCCCCGGCAATGGCGGCTTCCTGCATGTGACCGGCGGCGACGCGACGACCGTGATCGACGGCGCCGTGATCATCGCCAACATGGCGGCGAGTGAAGGCGGCGGCCTCTGGAACAACGCCGGTTCGACGATGACGGTCCGCGACAGCTCGATCCGCGACAACGTCGCGTCGGGCGACGCGGCGGACAATGGCGGCGGCGGCATCTTCAACAATGGCGGCGCGCTGAACGTCGAAGGCACGACGGTCGCCGGCAACACGGCCGACGGCGCCTCCGGCTCCGGCGGCGGCGTCTTCTCGACCGACGGGATGGTGCAGATCATCGACTCGTCGATCACGGCGAACCTGTCCAACCGTGCGGGCGGCGGCATCGAACTCGTCGACGGCGGGCTGGTCGTGACCGACTCGAACCTCGCCGACAACCGCACCGGCGAAGCCGGCAATGGCCCCGGCAATGGCGGCGCCATCCACATCACCGGTATGGCCGAGACCGTCGTCGACGGCGGCGCGGTCAAGAACAACTTCGCCCAGTCCGAAGGCGGCGGGGTTTGGAATCAGGCCGGCTCGACCATGCGCCTGCTCGGCGTCGAAATCGCCGGCAATGAAGCCGCGGGCGATGCGGCGGACAATGGCGGCGGCGGCGTCTTCAACAATGGCGGCGCCATCGAAATCGTCGGCGGCCAGATCACAGGCAATTCGGCGACCGGCGTCTCGGGTTCCGGCGGCGGCGTGTTGACCATCGCCGGCACGACGCTTTCGATCACCGATGCCACCATCGCCGACAACGCCGCGAACCGCGCCGGCGGCGGCATCGAGGCGACCGACGTCGGCGGCCAGGCGTTCGACGTCGACCTCATGAACGTCGTCTTCAACGGCAACTCGGTCGCGGTGCCGGGCGCCAATCCCGGCAATGGCGGCGGCGTCCATCTCTCGAGCCCGACCGACATTGGCTCGACCTTCGATGTGACCGGCGGCGCCTTTCGCAACAACCTGGCCGGCCGAGAGGGCGGCGGCCTTTGGACCGACGTCGGCAGTGCGGCCGTCGTCAGCGGGACGGAGTTCACCGGGAACGAGGCGAATGGCCCGGCGGCCGACGATGGCGGCGGCGCCATCTTCAACAATGGCGGCTCGGTCACGCTTTCGAACCTGGACGTCGCGGGCAATTCGGCGACCGGCGCCGCTGGCTCCGGCGGCGGTATCCTGTCCCTCGACGGTCCGCTGACGGTTTCCGACTCGACGTTCAACTGGAATTCGGCCGTGCGCGCCGGCGGCGGCGCGGAAATCGTCGGCGGCCAGAACACGTTCTCCGGCAACAGCTTCACCGGCAACACCGCAGCCGACAATCCCGGTAGCGGCGGCGGTCTGCACATCAACGGCCCGGGCACGACCACGTCCTTCTCCGGCGACACCGTCGCCGGCAATGCGGCCGCGAACACCGGCGGCGGCATCTGGCTCGGCGCCGACACGTCGACCTCGATCGACAGCGCCGTGATCTCGGGCAACCAGGCGGACGGCGGCGGCGGCGGCATCTTCGTCGTCGACGGCGGCGAGGTCTCGATCACGAACTCGACGCTCGCAGGCAACGACGCCCCCACGGGCGCCGCGATCGGCACGAACGGCGACGGCCTGACCAACGGCGAGATCGCTGTCGCGAACTCCGTCTCCGGCGTCGACGACATGATCGGCGGTCAGGGTCCTGACACGTTGACCGGCGGCCCCGGCGTCGATGCGATCTTCGGTCTCGGCGGCGATGACGTCATCTCCGGCCTCGGCGGCGACGACATGCTCGATGGCGGCGACGGTCGGGACATGGTCATGGGCGGCGAAGGCGACGATATGCTGATCGGCTCGTTCCACGGCGACGTCATGGACGGCGGCGACGGCGTCGACACGGTCGATCTTTCGGGCTCGACCTTCGCGCAGCGGATCAACCTGATCACCAACGACAATGTCGGCGGCTTCGCGCATCGGGACACCTTTGTCGATGTCGAGAACGTCATCGGGTCGGCGACGCGCGGCGACATGATCGTCGGCACGCGCGGCGACAATGAACTGAGCGGTCTCGGCGCCGACGACTTCCTGCGCGGTCTCGAGGGCGACGACATCCTGAACGGCGGCGCGCGGAACGACTTTCTGTTCGGCGGCGAAGGCGCCGATCGGCTGGATGGCGGCGTCGGCTTCGACTACGCCATGTACAACGGCCTGACGGAAGCGGTCATGGTCAACCTGACGACGGGCGTCGGGGCCGGCGGCGAGGCGGACGGCGACGTCTACGTCTCGATCGAGCGCGTGCGCGGCTCCAACGCCGACGACGTGCTGATCGGCGACAGCGCCGACAACAAGCTCTACGGCGATCTCGGCAATGACGACCTGCAGGGCATGCTCGGCCGCGACGCGCTGCAGGGGTTTGCCGGCGACGATATGCTGAACGGCGGCGGCGGCAACGACGTGCTCCGTGGCGGCGACGGTTCGGACATGTTCGTCTTCGAGGACGGCTCCAGCCGCGACTACATCCTCGACATGGAAGACGACGTCGATGTCATCGTCATCGATCAGGACCTCTATGGCGGCGGCCTGACCGAGCAGGAGGTCGTCGACATGTTCGCGACCCAGAACGGCGCCAGCGAGGTCCGGTTCGATTTCGGCGGCGGCGACGAACTGGTCGTTCGCTCGGCGACGCCGATCGGCGTGAACGATCTGGTCGACGATCTGAGCCTTTCCTAAGAGGTCGGCTGCGCCGCGCGCGCCCGTCGGCGCGCCGGCGCCGGCCCCGCCCGGCCGAAAGGTTGGGCGGGGCCGGATTTGTTTTGGACGGGATTTCGCTAAGCTGCCTCCGGGATGGAAACGGAACCGGGCGGCATGCGCACCCAGGTCGCGATCATCGGCGGCGGGCCGGCGGGTCTTCTGCTGAGCCAGTTGCTGCATTTGAACGGCGTCGAAAGCGTCGTGCTCGAACGGCAGACGCGGGACTATGTGCTGGCCCGTATCCGCGCCGGCGTTTTGGAGCAGGGCCTGTGCGACATGTTGCGGCGGGCCGAGGTCGGCGGGCGGCTCGACCGGGAAGGCCAGCCGCATGGCGGCGTCAACCTGGCCTTCGCGGGCCGGATGGAGCGGATCGATCTGGAAGGCCTGACCGGCGGCAAGACCGTCACCGTCTACGGCCAGACCGAGGTCACGCGGGACCTCTACGACGCGCGCGACGCCATGGGCGGTCTTGTGGTCCATGAGGCGGAAGACGTCGCGCCACACGGAATCGCCGGGACGGCGCCCTACCTTACCTACAGCAAGGACGGCTCGGCCTGCCGGCTCGACTGCGACTTCGTCGCCGCCTGCGACGGCTTTCACGGCGTCGGCCGGCAGAGCATTCCGCCCCACCTGCTCGCGACTTACAAGCAGGTCTATCCGTTCGGCTGGCTCGGCATCCTCTCCCGCACCCGGCCGGCGGCCGACGAGTTGATCTATGCGAACCACGCCGAGGGCTTCGTGCTCTGCTCGATGCGCTCGGCGAACCTCAGCCGCTATTACGTCCAGGCGCCGCTCGACGACGCGCTGGAGGACTGGCCGGACGACCGCTTCTGGGAGACTCTGAAACGCCGCCTGCCGGACGAGGTCGCGGCCGGCATCGAAACCGGACCGTCGATCGAGAAATCGATGGCGCCGCTTCGTAGCTTCGTCGCGGAGCCGTTGTCGTACGGCCGGCTCTTCCTCGCGGGCGACGCCGGGCACATCGTGCCGCCGACAGGCGCCAAGGGCCTCAATCTCGCAGGCTCCGACGTCCATTATCTTTCCGAGGCGCTGATCGCCTACTACCGGACGGGCGCCGAGGCGGGTCTGCGCGACTATTCCGCCAAGGCGCTCCGGCGCATTTGGAAGGCGGAGCGGTTTTCCTGGTGGATGACCATGCTGATGCACCGCTTTCCGGACGCCGGTCCCTTCGCCGCCCGGATGCAGGAGGCCGAGCTCGACTACCTGACCGGATCGCGCGCCGCGATGACCGCGATGGCGGAGAACTATGTCGGCCTGCCCTACTGACCGGTTTGGCCCTCCTGACCGGATTGGCTGGACATCGGCGGTCCGACGCCCGATATTGCGGGCAGGACGGCTGGCGGCGGGCGGACCTCTCGCTAACCCGGTCAGGTCCGGAAGGAAGCAGCCGTAACGAGTTTCCGGTCCGGGTCGCGCGCCAGTCGTCCGCCTGATTCCGCGTCTTCGAAACGAGCCGCATCGGGGCCATGGCAGAGTCCGACACCGCCGACGCGCCCTACCGCGTCCTCGCCCGCAAATACCGGCCGACGACCTTCGCCGACATGATCGGGCAGGAGGCGATGACGCGGACTCTGTCCAACGCTTTCGCGCGCGGCCGCATCGCCCAGGCCTATCTGCTGACGGGCGTCCGCGGCATCGGCAAGACGACGACCGCCCGCATCATCGCCCGCGCGCTCAACTGCATCGGTCCGGACGGCAAGGGCGGGCCAACGATCACGCCCTGCGGCGAATGCGTCCACTGCCGCGACATCATGGTCGACCGCGACGTCGACGTCGTGGAGATGGACGCGGCCTCCAACAACAGCGTCGACAACATCCGCGAGATCGGGGAGGCG
>DAINCG010000292.1:5567-6177 GCA_036732525.1 Pseudomonadota bacterium
ACATCCTGGACGAGGCGCATATGCTCTCGAACCAGGCCTTCAACGCCCTCTTGAAGACGCTGGAGGAGCCGCCGCCGCACGTGAAGTTCATCTTCGCGACGACGGAAGTCCGACGCCTGCCGGTCACGGTGCTCTCCAGATGCCAGCGCTTCGACCTCCGCCGGGTCGCGCCGGACGTGCTGCAGGCGTTCTTCGCCAAGATCGCCGCGGCGGAAGGCGCCGCCGTCGAGGACGAGGCGCTCGCGATGATCGCCCGCGCCGCCGACGGCTCTGTGCGCGACGGCCTCTCGCTGCTCGACCAGGCGATCGCGCTGGCCGAGCCGGGAGAGGCCGCGACGGCGGAGCAGGTCCGCCAGATGCTGGGCCTCGCCGACCGGCTCGCGACCTACGACCTCTTCGAGGCGACGCTCGGCGGCGACGCGGCCGGCGCGCTCGCCCAGTTCGGCGACATGATCGCGGCCGGCGCCGACCCCGCGATCGTGCTGCAGGACCTGATGGAGGCCGCCTACTGGACGACCCGCCTCGGCGTCGATCCGGCCGGCGCGGACTTTGCGGCGGCTTCAGCCGCGGAGCGGGACCGCGCTGGCGCCATCGCAGGGCGTCTGGCGCT
>DAINCG010000293.1:0-6166 GCA_036732525.1 Pseudomonadota bacterium
GATCGGCCGCATGCTGGAAGGCTTGCAGCTCTGCAAGGCGCTCTGGGCCGGCGGGCCGGTCGACTGGTCGGGCCGCTGGACCGTCGAGCAGGGCGAAATCGGCCCGCTGCCGCACCGCGCCGGCGGCCCGCCGATCTGGGGCGGCGGCATCGCCGAGGGGGCGCTGAAGCGCGCCGGGCGCTATTTCGACGGCTGGTTCCCCTCCGGCCCGAGCGACCCCGCCGTCTACGCCCGCGCCTTCGCGGACCTGAAAGGCTTTGCGGAGGAGGCCGGCCGCGACGCTGACGCGATCACGCCCGCCATGTACCTGACGATCGCCATCGACGAAAACGCCGCGAAGGCGGACGCCGCGATCAACGGCTATCTGGAGAGCTACTACAAGCGCCCGGCGGAGGTTCTCCGGAAGCAGCAGGCCGGCTTTGGCGGCGAGACGGTGTCCCGCCGGCTGAGGAGATTGCTGGTGGCGGCGAGGCGGAGGCGGTCGCCGAATGGATCAACCGGTTCATCGAGGCCGGCTGCCGCCATTTGTGCATCCGCCCTGTCGGCGACACCGACGCCATGCTGGAGCGGGTCGCCGAGCTCAAGGAAAAGTTCGCCTAATCCGGCGAGCCGGCGTCGCGCGCGTGGTCGGCATAGTCGGCGAAGTCGGTCTCCGGCACGGCATATGCGGCCGCGCGGTCGTAAAGGCAGTCCCGGTCTTCCTCGGCCAGCGCGCGGGCGATCGCCTGGACGAGGCGGGGAACGCCGTATTTTAGGTTGCCGCTTTCGCCGGAAATGCGGCCCATGCTGACGACGGCGGGGCCGGCGAACAGGCGGACGCGGGCGAGCCAAGGCGCGGCGCCGGGATCGCGCTCGGTGAAGGCGAAACCGGGGTCGAGATAGGGGTAGGCCGCCAGGTCGTCGTTGCGGAGGTCGGCCGGCGGAACATAGCGGTCGCGCCAGCGGGCCATCTGCTTAACGACGGCCGCCAGTTCGGGCCGCGTATCCGGGGCGAGCGCGTAGCCGGCAGCAACGATGAGGCGGTCGTAGTCACGCGCCCGGCCAGCTGTGGCTATCCGGATCGAACCGCCTTTTACTTCAACACCTTCGACCGCAGCGTTCAGTAGGATTCGGAAATTCGGCCAGCGGGTCGCGCGCGCGACGGTCGGCCCGGTCGGCGGCGCGGCCCGGCTGGCGCCCAGGATGGCGAACCGCCAGCGCGCCGCATCGTCGAAATCCGCCCAGTGAGCGACCGCGCCGTAAGACTGAACGCCCTTCATATGGTTGATCGTCTTGAGTTTCGGACCGCGACAGAAGAGATCGACGCTTGCGGCGCCGGCCTCCAGCGCGGCGGCAGCGTTGTCGAACGCGGTCGATGCGGCGCCGATGACGGCGATCCGCTCGCCCTCCAGGCGGCTAAAGTCGATATCGGCGTAGGCGTTGAGAGCCCGGTCTTCAGGTAGGTTCGCGAATTCGTGCGGCCGGCGTGGTCCGCCGAGCGCGTCCATGCCGGTTGCGAGCACGACCTGCCGCGCGGCGAGGCTGGCGCCGTCTTCGAAGCGGGCGACCACGCGATCGCCCATGCCGGCGAGCCCGGTCATGCGCCAGCCCGCCGTGACGGCGATCCCGGTCGCCGCACGGACCCAGTCGATGTAGTCGGCCCAATGGCCGGTCGGGATGAGGTCGAGCGCATCGTACGAGGCCTGACCGTACCGCGCGACATGCCACGATTCATAGGCGAGCGCCGGCAGGCCGAGTTCCGGGCCCGGGGCCTGCTTCGGCGAGCGCAGGGTCGGCATCCGCGCGATGGTTCGCCACGGGCCCTCGCGGCCGATCGGATCGGCGCTGACGACGCGGATGTTCCGCACGCCGATCCGCATCAAACCGAAGGCGGCCGCGATGCCGGACTGGCCGGCGCCGACGATCAGCACGTCGGCGTCGCAGTCACTGGGCGTCGCCGGCCAGTTGGGCGCCGGCTCCCCCAGCTTTCGCAGGCTCTCTCGGACTTCGGCGGCGAGGGCGTCGAGGCGGTCGGCCATCTGGTTCAGCCGCCGATGCGCGCGATGTAGGCGACGACCGCCCGCGCCGTCGCTATGTCGCGATAGCCGTCGAACGCCATCCGATTGCCGGGGGCAAAGGCGGCCGGGTCGTTCAGGAACGCCGCGAGCCGTTCTTCGGTCCATATGCCGCCGAGCGAGCGGAGCGCGTCGGAGTAGGGGTAGATCTTGTCCGCCGCGACCGGCCGGCCGATCAGTCCGACCAGATGCGGCCCGGACTTCCGCTTGGCGCGGACGAAGTGGTGACAGGCCTTGCAGACCTGGAAGGCGATGCGGCCCTCGCGCTGCGTTTCCGCATCCGAGGCCTGCGCCGCGCCGCCTGTAGCCGCCAGCAGCAGGGCCAGCGCCGTCCCCCGGAGGCGACGCGGGACCCTCAAGCGCGCGCCAGCAGGATACGGGCGAGGGACTCCGGCTCCGTCACCATCGCGTCGTGTCCGGTCGCCATCTCCATCGTGTCCCAGCCTTCGCTCGCTTTCGCGGTCTCATAGAATTGGCGCATGTAGGGCAATGGCGGGTCTGTGCAGAGGATGTAGAGACGCTTGGCGATCCGCTCTGCCGGCTTGCCTGAAATGCGGACTTTTTCGCTAAGCGCGGCAAAGGGTTGCGGCGTGCACTTGGCGTTTACCCATGCCTTCTTGGCCGCTTCGAAGACGCCGTAGACCTCGGCGTCGACCGGCGCGCCGGCGATGCCGCCGGCTTCGCGCGCCCGCGCCGTCATCCACTCGCGCCGGCCCTCCGGCTGCACGTCGAGCGTCGATTGCCCGTTCTCCGGGACGACCGCGTCCAGATACACGATGTCGGCGATCCGGTCGGCCGCCCGGTCGGCGACGCCGGTCGCGACCATGCCGCCATAGGAATGGCCGACCAGAATGACGTCCTTGAGATCTTCCCAGGTCAGCACGTTCACGACATCGGTCACGTGGGTCGAGAGATTGACGGCGGGCGTGAGCAGGTGGCTGCGTTCGCCGAGGCCGGTCAGCGTCGGCGTGAAGACGTCGTGGCCCGCGTCGCGCAGCATGCGGGCGACGTCCCGCCAGCACCAGCCGCCATGGTAGGCCCCGTGCACCAAAACGTAGGCCGCCATCGCGCAAGCCTCCCGAAACGCGTTCCGCCGGAAGCAAAGCATACTCCCGCACGGGACGGCTTCCATACTGCGGAAAGGGATTTCAGCGCTATCGCGGGGGCGCGCCGCGCTGCTATCTTGTCGACCGATCAAAAACTTTTCAGGGGGGCGGGCCGCATGCGGTCCGACGGTAGGCCATGACGACGAAGTACAGCCGCGAGCACTCCGCGCTCGACCTCGAAGCCCTGCGCATGCATTCCAGCGGGCGCCCCGGCAAAGTGTCGCTCGCGCCGACCAAACCGGTGACGACGCAGTACCAGCTCAGCCTGGCCTATTCGCCGGGGGTCGCCGCCCCCTGCCTCGAAATCTTCGACAATGAGGACACCGCCTACGACTATACGTCCAAGGGCAACACCGTCGCCGTCATCTCGAACGGATCCGCGGTCCTGGGCCTCGGCGACCTCGGCGCGATGGGGTCGAAGCCGGTCATGGAAGGCAAGGCCGTGCTGTTCAAGCGCTTTGCGGACATCGACGGCGTCGACATCGAACTCGACACCTACGACGTCGAGGAGTTCATCAACTGCGTAAAGGTGATGGCCAAGACCTGGGGCGGCATCAACCTGGAAGACATCAAGGCGCCCGAATGCTTCATCATCGAGCAGCGGCTGCGCGAAATCTGCGACGTGCCGGTCTTCCATGACGACCAGCACGGGACCGCGATCATCGCGGCGGCGGGGCTGAACAATGCGGCGCTGCTGACCAACCGGAAGGTCGAGGACCTGAAGATCGTCGTCAACGGCGCCGGCGCCGCCGCGATCTCCTGCGTCGAACTGATCAAGAACTTCGGCGCGAAGAACGAGAACGTCATCCTCTGCGACAGCCGGGGCGTCATCTACAAGGGCCGCACCGACGGCATGAACCAGTGGAAGTCGGGCCACGCGGTCGACACGGACGCGCGCACGCTGGCCGACGCGGTCAAGGGCGCGGACGTCTTTCTCGGCGTTTCGGTTCGGGACGCGCTGACGCCGGAGATGCTGAAGACCATGGCGCCCAATCCGGTCGTCTTCGCGCTCGCCAACCCCAATCCGGAAATCAAGCCGGAAGACGCGCTCGCCGCGCGCGACGACGTCATCATCGCGACCGGCCGGTCGGACTATCCGAACCAGGTGAACAACGTTCTGGGGTTCCCCTACCTTTTCAGGGGCGCGCTCGACGTCCGGGCCCGCGCGATCAACGACGAGATGAAGCTCGCGGCGGCGATCGCGCTCGCCGATCTGGCGCGGGAGGAGGTGCCGGACGAGGTGGCGGCCGCCTACCAGGGCCGCCAGCTGAGCTTCGGGCGGGAGTACATCATCCCGACGCCGTTCGACCCGCGCCTGATCACGGCCCTGCCGATGGCGGTGGCGAAGGCCGCGATGGATACAGGCGTCGCCCGCAAGCCGATCGAGGACTGGGACGCCTATCGCCGGCAGCTTGCGTCGCGACTGGACCCGACGCTGGCCGCCATGTCCCGCGTTTTCTCCGTCGTCCGCTCGTCGCAGAAGCGCGTCGTCTTCGCGGAGGGGGAGGAGGAACGGACGATTCGCGCCGCCATCGCCTTCAAGGATCAGGGGCTCGGTCTCCCCGTCCTGATCGGCCGGGAAGAGCAGGTCCGCGCGGCGATGGCCGCGGCCGGCCGCGAAGATCCGGCAATCGAAATTCACAACGCCGCCCGCTCGGAGCGTAACCAGCATTACACGGACTACCTCTACAAGCGGCTGCAGCGAAAAGGCTACCTGCGCCGGGACTGTCAGCGCCTCGTGAATCAGAACCGCAACACCTTCGCCGCCTGCATGGTCGCCACCGGCGACGCGGACGCCATGCTGACCGGTCTGACGCGGAGCTTTTCCGTCTCCTTCCAGGAGCTGACGGCGGTGCTGCCGACAAAGGAAGGCGAGACCCCGTTCGGTCTGACGACGATCGTCGCCCGCGACCGGACCGTGCTGATGGCGGATACGCATGTGCACGAAGTGCCGTCGTCGGAGGAATTGGCGGACATCGCCTGTTCCGCGGCGGCCGCGGCGAAGCAACTCGGCTACGAGCCGCGCGTCGCGCTGTTGTCCTACTCGAACTTCGGCAACCCAAGTTGGGAGTCGGCCCAGCGCATCCGCGGCGCCGTCGAACTCCTCGACCAGCGCACGGTCGACTTCGAGTACGAAGGCGAGATGAACGCCGACGTCGCGTTCGACAACGAGCTGCGCAACCGGCTCTACCCCTTCGCGCGCCTGACCGGACCGGCGAACGTGCTCGTCTTCCCGGCGCTGCATTCGGCCAATATCTCCGCCAAGCTGCTCAAGGTGCTGGGCGGCGCCAATGTCATCGGGCCGTCGCTGATGGGTCTCTCCAAGTCGGCGCAGATCATCCCGATGGGCGCCACCGTGTCGGAGATCGTCAACCTCGCCGCGCTCGCCGCCCACGCGGCGGACGCCTGATCATGGGAAAGGGCGATGGCGGCTGAGAAGGGCGATCGGGCCTATCTCGTCGGCGTCGCCCTCGCGGCCGCGGCGTCCGGTTTCGCGGTCGCTGCGGTCGGTTGGGCGTTCGATGCGCTGCATTGGGCGGAATTCCTGATTGGCGTCGCGATCGCGCTCGCCGTGGGGTTCGTCGTCGCGACGCCTTGGGCCGCCGACATGCGCGCCCTGATCGCGCGGGCGCGTGCGATCGGCGCAGACGAACTCGAAGCGCAACCGACGGCGCGCCGCACGCCGATCGGCGCGGACCTGGCCCGCGCGCTCATCGAAACCCGGCGCCGCGTGAACGGCATCCAGCGCGCACTCGAGGAGCGCTCGCGCACGAGCGAAGGCGTCTTGGACGCCGCGCCGGAGCCGCTGATCGTAATCGACCTTCGCCAAGGCGTCCGTCATGCGAACCGGGCGGCGGAGCATGCGTTCGGCGGACCGCTGATCGGCCGGTCCCTGGTCGACGTGATCCGCAGCCCGGGCGTCTTGGACGCGGCGGAGGCCGTGGTCAGCGGCGCGTCCGCGGAGGAGACGGTCGATTTTTCGATGAGCGACGGACCTGGCCGGTC
>DAINCG010000294.1:0-261 GCA_036732525.1 Pseudomonadota bacterium
ATCGCCGACGAGTGGATCGGCATCCGGCCGGGCGCGGACGGCGCCTTCGTCTCCGCGCTGATCCATGAACTGCTGCGCCTGGACCGCATCGACCTGGAATTCCTGGCGCGCACGACGGACGCGGGCTGGCTTGTCATCCAGAACCCCGGCGGCGCCGACCATGGCCAAATCCTGCGCGACGCCGAAGGCCGGCCGCAGGCCTGGGACGGCGCCGCGGACGCGCCGACCGACGCCCGGCGGCCAGGCGCCCGTCTCGCGCTT
>DAINCG010000294.1:271-3563 GCA_036732525.1 Pseudomonadota bacterium
AGCGGCGCCTGCCGGACGGCCGGACGGCGAAAAGCGTCTTTCAGCTCCTGGCCGAGCGGTTCCTCGACGGCGCGATGAGCCCGGAGGCGACCGAAGCCCTGACCGACGTTCCGGCGGCGACGGCGCGCCAGATCGCGCGGGAAATGGCAGACGCGGCGTTCAACGACCCGCCGGTCATCGAGCAGCCTTGGACCGACTGGACGGGCAAGCGGCACGAACGGATGGTCGGTCGCGCCGTCTCGATCCACGCGATGCGCGGCATTTCCGCCCATTCCAACGGCTTCGACACCTGCCGTCTGATCCACGTGCTGCAGATGCTGCTGGGCGCGGTCGACGCGCCGGGGGCCTATCGCTACAAGCCGCCCTTCCCGCGCCCCGTGCCGCCGGGCCCGAAACCGGCCGGCAAGCCGGATCAGGTGAAGGCCGGCCAGCCAATGCCCGGCCCGCCCTTGGGATTCGTCGCGGGACCGGAAGATCTGCTGATCGAGGCGGACGGCTCGCCCCGCCGCATCGACCACGCCTATTCCTGGGAGGCGCCGGTGGCCGCCCACGGCCTGATGCACATGGTCATCGAGAACGCCGCGAAGGGCGATCCGAACCCGATCGACGTGCTGCTCATGTACATGGCGAACATGGGCTGGAACTCGTCCATGAGCGTCGAGAACGCGCTCAAGGGCCTGACCGCGATCGATCCCGAAACCGGCGACTACAAGATCAAGCGCGTCATCTATTCGGACGCGTTCTGGTCCGAGACAGTGGCCTATGCCGACCTCGTCTTCCCCGACACCACCTACCTGGAACGTTGGGACGCGATTTCGCTGCTCGACCGGCCGATTTCCGACGCGGACGGCCCGGCCGACGCGATCCGCCAGCCGGTGGTCCCGCCCGACCGGGACGTGAAGGCGTTCCAGGAAGTGGTCATCGAACTCGGCTACCGGCTCGGCCTCCCCGCCTTCACCACAGAAGACGGCGAACGGAAGTTCCCGGGGGGATATCCGGACTACCTGGTCAACCACCAGCGCGGCCCCGGCATCGGCCCGCTCGCCGGCTGGCGCAATCCGGACGGCTCCGGGCAAGGCCGCGGCGAGCCGAACCCGAACCAGTTGGACCGCTACATCGCGAACGGCTGCTTCTGGAAGCACGAGCTCGCGCCGGAACAACGCTACTTCAAGCACAGCAATCCGGCCTATCTGGAATGGGCGCGGGACATGGGCTTCATCCCGAACGCCGAGCCGATTGTGCTTAGGCTCTATTCCGAGCCGCTGCACGCCTTCCGTCTGGCCGCGGAGGGCTACGGCCCCGTCCAGCCGCCGACGCCCGCCGCGCGCCAGCGCATCCTCGACAATTTCGATCCGCTGCCCCGCTGGCGCCCGCCGCTGAACGGGCTGGAAGACGCCGACGGGGCCTACCCGCTGCACGCCGTCACCCAGCGCCCCATGGCGATGTATCATTCCTGGGGTTCGATGAACGCTTGGCTTCGCCAGATCCACACGCGGAACCGCCTGTTCATCGCGCGCGAAACCGCCGAGAAGCTCGGCCTTAAGGACGACGACTGGGCGGTCGTGACCAGCCCCAACGGCGAAATCAAGGCGCAGATCAAGACGATGGAGGGCGCCAACCCGCGCACCGTCTGGACCTGGAACGCGATCGGCAAGCGGCGTGGCGCCTGGGGCCTGTCCAACGACGCACCGGAAAGCAACCAGGGCTTCCTTTTGAACCATCTGATCTCGGAACTGCTGCCGCGCGACGATGGCGGCGCCTGGCCCAATGCCGACCCGGTGACCGGGCAGGCGGCTTGGTATGACCTCCGCGTCCGGATCGCGCCGGCGGCCGCCGGCCAGACGCGGACGGAGCCGATGCCGTCGGCCCTGCCAGAAAACCCGGCCGGCAAGAACCGGCCGAAGACGCTGCGCTTCGGCGCCGCCTTCCGCGGACGCAAGGAGGCGGCGGAATGACCAGCCTGCCCGCCCAGACCGAAAAACGCCTCGGCCTCGTCATCGACCTCGACACCTGCGTCGGCTGTCATGCCTGCGCGGTCAACTGCAAGGAATGGAACACCGGCGGCCACATGGCGCCGCTGACTGACTTCGACCCGTATGGCGGCGCGCCGGAGGGGGTGTGGTTCAACCGCGTCCACGCCTTCGAGGCCGGCGACGGCGCGGCGGGCCGGACCGTGCACTTCCCGCGCTCCTGCCTGCATTGCGCGGAGCCGGCCTGCGTCACCGTCTGCCCGACGGGCGCGTCCTACAAGCGGGCCGGGGACGGCATCGTCCTGGTCAACGAGGACCTGTGCATCGGTTGCAAGCTCTGCTCCTGGGCCTGCCCCTACGGCGCGCGGGAATATGACGAGGACGTCGGCGTGATGAAGAAATGCACGCTCTGCGTCGACCGCATCTACAACGAGACGCTGCCGGAGGCGGAGCGCGTGCCAGCCTGCGTTTCGACCTGCCCCGCGTCCGCCCGACATTTCGGCGATCTGGCCGACCCGAACTCGGACGTGTCTCGGCTGGTCGCGGAACGCGGCGGCTATGATCTTGCACCCGAGATGGGCTATGCGCCGACCAACAAGTACCTGCCGCCCCGGTCGCGGCCGGCCGCCGCCACGGAGGCCGGCGATCCGTCGGATGCGCCGACCGGCCTGCTGCGCTGGGTCGACCGGCTGCTGTCCATCTGACCTTCCATTACACGATCGAGCGAGCCGCCGGTGAAACCCGCCTTTTCCGTCATCTTCTTCACCACGCTGTCCGGCTTCGGCTACGGCCTCGCCTTCTGGCTCGCGGCCGACGCCCTCGTCGCGCCTGAAGCGGTCGCCGACCCCTGGCTGGGCGGCGTCGGGCTGGCGCTGGCTCTGGCCGCGATCAGCGCCGGCCTGCTGTCCTCCACCCTGCATCTCGGACATCCGGAGCGGGCCTGGCGCGCGGTCAGCCAATGGCGCTCGTCCTGGCTCTCCCGCGAGGGCGTGGCAGCGCTCGCCAGCCTGCCTGCGATCGGCCTGCTTTGGCTGGTCTGGATGGTCGGCGGCGGGTCGGGCGCGCTCGCGATACTGGCGGCGCTTTCGGTCGTGCTCGCCGCGCTGACCGTCGCCTGCACCGGCATGATCTACCAGTCGCTGAAGCCGATCGCGGCCTGGGCGAACCCGCTCACGACGCCGGTCTACCTGCTCTACGCCGCCATGACCGGGGCCTACGCCGCGGCGGCGCTCGCCGCCTGGTTCGTCGGGTTTGACGACATCCGCGTCTGGGCGGCGATCGTTCTGACCGCGCTCGTGGCGCTCGCCAAGTTCGTCTATTGG
>DAINCG010000294.1:3579-6142 GCA_036732525.1 Pseudomonadota bacterium
ATCCGGAAGACGCGACGGGGCTTGGCCGCATCGGGCGCGTGCGGCAACTCGAGGCCCCGCATGCGACGGAGAACTACATCACCCGGGAAATGGGCTTTCGGATCGCGCGCCGCCATGCCGGCCGATTGCGCGCGATCGCCGTGGTCGTCGGCATGGCGGCGCCAGCGGCGCTCGGTCTGATCGCGCTCGCGGCGGGCGGCGGCGGCATCGTGCTGGCGCTGGCGGCGGCGGCCGCGCTCGCCGGCGCGGTCGTCGAGCGCTGGCTTTTCTTCGCGGAAGCCAAGCACGCGGTAATGGCGTTCTACGGCGAAAGGTAGAGCATAGCGGGTGCGACGACTCGCAGCGCTTGAATTCTGATCGTCATGTGATCATGCTCACGCCTGTACCCGGCGATCGCGAACGGGAGGGGTCTTCGCGCGCTGGCGGTAGCTGACAAAGCTGTAGCTGACAAAGCTCTGGGGACGACCCGATGTTCATTCAAACGGAAGCGACGCCGAACCCGGCGACGCTGAAATTCATGCCCGGCGTTCCGGTCGCCGAATCGGGCGGTGTAGACTTCGCGTCACGCGAAGGCGTCGCCGACCGGTCGCCGCTCGCCGCGGCGCTGTTCGAGGTCGAAGGGGTGACGGCCGTCTATCTCGGCGCCGACTTCGTTTCGGTCTCGAAGTCCGACATGATCGAGTGGCAGGTGCTGAAGCCGGCTGTGTTGGGCGCCATCATGGAACACTTTACCCGCGGGCTGCCAGTCCTGACCGACGAGGCCCTGGACGGGGACGACGACGGTCCGGATCTGGACGATCCGGTCGTGCAGCAAATTCAGGAACTGCTCGACACCCGGGTGCGTCCGGCCGTCGCCGGCGACGGCGGCGACATCGTCTTCCGGGGGTTTGAGGACGGCATCGTCTATCTCTCCATGCAGGGGGCCTGCGCAGGCTGCCCCAGCTCAACCGCGACGCTGAAGATGGGCATTGAGAACATGCTGCGGCACTACATTCCCGAAGTGCAGGAAGTGCGCCCGGCGCCGTACTGACGGCGACCGACTGCGGCCGCGCGGCGGCCGGCGACCGATCACAAAAAATCAGGCGTGTTTGTCATGATCGACCTTGTCGAAAGACTTGGCCTGTGCGGACGTTTTGCGTTCGTATCCTGCCTCGCCGTTCTGGGGACGGCGCAATCGGCCTCGGCGAACAATCTCTAGTCGCCAGGCGCATCCACAGCCAGCAACATCGAGATTCTGACGCCGTCGCCGCTTCTGGCCGTCGACGGCGCGCTGGTGCCGGAGAAGGTCTCGCTCCAGGCCATGTCGCCGGTCGCGCCGGGACTGCCGGTGTTGCCGGCGTTCGACGTCGTCGCCGAGTGCGCCGACGCGGACCTTGCGGCGGAGCGGCGGGCGGCGGCGATGCGCGCGCTCGTCGAACAGCCGACGCTTGAGGCGTTGAATGATTTCTGGGAGGCGAAGCAGGCCTTTCCGGCGGACATCGCCGCCGGCGGCCCCGTGCCGCCGCTCTTCCTCAAGCGCCTGCCGGCCGACCTCTACGACCGGATGGTCGTCAGCGAAAAGAAGCGCGCGTTCATAACGCTGATGCTGCCGCACGTGCTCAAGGTGAACGAGGAGATCGCCGCGGAGCGGACGCGTCTCCTCGCGATCCGCGACGAAATGGTCGAGACCGGCGCCGCGAGCGACGCGAACGCGGAATGGCTGTCGGAAATGTTTCAGGCCTATGAGGTGGAGGACGGCGACGGCGACCGCCTGCTGACGCGCATCGACATCATCCCGCCTGCGCTCGCCATCGCGCAGGCGGCCAAGGAAAGCGGCTGGGGCAAATCCCGCTTCGCCAAGAACGGCAATGCGCTCTACGGCCAATGGACCTGGAACCCGGAACACAAGGGCATGGTTCCGAGAGAGCGGCCCAAGGGGAAGACCTACCGGGTGCGCGCGTTCGACGATCTGCTCGACGCCACCCGCGCCTATGCGCGCAACTTGAACACGACCGCGGCGTACAAGCGGTTCCGCCAGCTCCGCGCCCGTCTCCGCGCGAAGGGCGAGTCGCCAACCGGCGTCGAACTGACGGAAACCCTGCTGAAGTACTCCGCGATCGGCGACCGCTATGTTTCTGCGCTGAAGATCCTGATCCGCAAGAACCGTCTGACCAAGCTGAACCGCGCGACGCTCGCGTCCGGCGTCGGCGCCGACCGCCTGATCGCCAGTACGAACTGAGCCGCTATCGAACGGGCTCCAGGGCGGGAAGCGCGCGGGCGACGTCGCCCGGGTCGGCGAAGCGCATGGAGAACGATCGCGCTTCGCCCGGCGCGATCGGGCCGCCCTCCACGATCTGGCGCTTGTCGCGCACGATGTCGCCCTTCTGGTCGTAGAGGCGGATGCGCAGATAAGGCGCTGGCGCCGCCACGGCGGCGCGGTTCGTGACCGCGCCCTTCAGGATGAGTTCGAGGCCGTTCGCGCCGTCGGCCCATTCGTTCTCAAGGCCGCTCACCTCGAGCTTCGGGGCCGGCGCGGCGCCGTCTTCGTCGAGCAGGCCGACGGCGCGATAAAGCATGGTCGCCG
>DAINCG010000295.1:0-5477 GCA_036732525.1 Pseudomonadota bacterium
CGGAGCTAGTCGGCGCCGGCCGGTTGGCTGACCGGAGCCGCCTGCGCCGGCTTCGCCTCCGCCTGAATGCCGCGGGCGGGCAGCAGCAGCGCCGCGAGGACCGCGACAGCCGCCGCGGCGGCCATCGCCAGGAAGGCGTAATAGAAGTCGCCCGTCCGGTCGAACACCTCGCCCATCAGCGGCACGGCGACCGCGGCCGTGCCCAAGGACAGCGCGAAGCGGAAGCCGAAGGCGGTGTTCACCCAGCGCTTCGGCACGTAGCGGCTGAACAGGAAGTCGGAGACCGGCTGGTTGCCGACGGTGATCATGACGATCAGCCAGACGGCGAGCAGCATCAGCTCGTTCGTTGCGATGGCCGCCAGGAACAGCGCCGGCGTCATCAGACCGTAGATCGCGATGAAGAGCCATTTCAGCGGGAACTTGTCCGCGAGGAACCCGCCCAGCAGTTGGGCGAGCGCGCCGATGAAGAAGATCACGGACGCCACGAAGCCGGCGGACTCGGCATCCGTGATCCAATCGACCCGCGACTGCATGATCTTCGGCAGCCCGATCGTCATGCACTGGAACACGAGGCCCGCGCCGAGGGTCATCAGGGAGAGGGCGCCCATCACCTGCAGGAAGCGGCCGAGGCCGAGTTCCCGCACCATGTCGCCAAGGCCTTCCTTGCTCGGCCCGCTCGTGCGGAGGAGGCGGCGCGCGGCGTTTGTTTCCGACGCCAGACCGCCGAAGCGGAAAGCGAACCAGACGCCGATGGCGACTGCGATGCCGCCCGGAACCAAGTAGGCCATGCGCCAGCCGTAGAGCCAGATCATCAATGCGGCGACGCCGCTCGCCATCGCCATGCCGTAGCTGCCGAAGACGCCGTTGAGGCCTAACATCCGGCCGCTCTTCTCGCCGGCGACGCGCATCACCATCGGAATGCCGACCGGATGATAGATCGAAGCGAAGAGGCCGATCAGCGACAGGCAGACGAACATCTCGGCCGGCGTCGAGGCGAGGCCGGCGCCGACGGTCGACAAGCCGATGCCGATGAAAAAGACGACCATCATCCAGATGTCCGACCAGCGATCCGCCAGCCAGCCGGCGAGCGGCGCGCCCGCGCCGAACAGCACGAGGCCAAGCCATGCCAGCTTCACGCCTTCGCCGAAGGTCAGCCCGAACTCGCGCTCGACCTCAAGCACCACGACGGTGAAGAGCAGGGTGAACATGTGATCGAAGGAATGTCCGATGCACAGAAACGGCATCGGCCCGCGAACGAAGGCGCGCATATCGGCTCGAACCTTTCGGTGGAATCCTCTTCGAAGATTACGCCGTGTCGCCGGCCGGCGTCGAGCCGCCCGAATCCGGACGCGTTTCCGCTTCGATCCATGCAAGAAAGGACTCGCTGCCGCCGACGATCGGCAGTGCGGCGACGCAGGGCTCGTCGTAGCTATGCAGCGCCTTGATCCGCGCGGTCAGCGCGTCGAGCCGGTCAGCCGCGGTTTTCAGGATCAGCGCGGTTTCGCGCTCGTTCTGCGCGCCGCCGTTCCAGAAGAAGACGGCTTCGATCTCGCCGAGGATGTTGGCGCAGGCTGCGAGGCGTTCTTCGACTGCGGCCGTCGCGATGCGGCGCGCCTCCTCCGGCGAGGCGGCGGTCACGTAGACGAGGCGTGCGTCCGGCATGGTCTTGTCTCCGGCCCGAGTAAAGAAAAAGGGGCCGCCCAGCGGGCGACCCCTTCGACTTGGCGCGTGGGCGCTTCGAACCTAGAGGTTCTTGTTCCGCCAGTCTTCCCAGTAGGCGTCCCACTGGTCGTCGCCGACCTTGTTGCCCTTGGCCTGTTCGGCGATGCGCATTTCGTCGAACGCCGCGCGGGCGTTATCCCAGGCTTCCAGCACCTTGTTCAGACGGGCGAGGCGCTTGTCCTGCCATGCCTGATCCTCGGCGCGCCACCAGCCCTTTTCCTTCATATACTGGACCGTGCCGTCATGCGCCGGCGCGTCATAGGGCGGACGGCCCGCCTTCATGACTTCCCAGTTGTAGGACGACGCCGTGGTCTTGCTGTAGGCGTCGAAGGCCACGTCGAGCGCCTTGATCATCTCATAGGCTTCTTCGGTCGTGGTCTGGTTGGCGTAGGTCGTGATCATCGGATAGCGATAGCCGACGAGCCAGGCCGGGTTCTCTTCCGAAACGCCGGCGCCTTGGGTTTCCTTGGCCGGCTCGGCGAAGGAGACGACGTTGGTGACGTTTTCCCAGCCTTCCTTGTTCTCCGGATGGAAGCTCGGCCAGACGAGACCGCGCGGGCTCGCCTCGATCTCACGCATATTGGCGGAGGTCGTGACGCTGCCGAACGCATCGAGCTGGCCAGCGATCACGGCGGTCTTCATCGCGCCATAGCTGCCGAACCAGACGACCTGGACGTCGTCCCGAGTCAGGCCGCCGAAGGCGAGATAGGCGTCGTTCTTCACGTTGACCGAAGGATTGCCCTTCACGAAGCCGATGCGCTTGCCCTTGAGGTCGGAGATTTCCTTGACGCCGGTATCGGCCGCTACGGCCATGCCGACGGTGGCGATGCGCCCGGTGATGATGCGGATGTCCTGCGGGCCCCACTCCGGAACCGCGAAGTCGTAGGTGCCTTCGGCGGCGAAGAACGCCTCGTTCGCCAGGTAGCCATACTTGGCCTTGCCGGTGGTCAGCGGCAGCAGGCGCCCGATCGACGTGCCGGACGGGATAATGCGGACCCGGGCGTTGAATTCCTTCTGGAACGCGTTCGCGATGCCGGCGGCCTCGGCATAGCCGGACGAACCAAGGTCATAGGCCGTCCAGACCATGGAGCGCGGCAGCTTGGGCGCGTCCTGGGCGAGCGCCGCGCCAGCGAAGCCGACGGCGGAAACGCCGGCAATCAATGCGGCGAGGGTACGGGTCATATAGTCCTCCCAATCGTTTTCGTCATTTGCGTCAGCGTCCGCCCTTGGGCGCGCCAACGTCGTCGAAAGCCCCGCGACGAGCGCACGGCTTGTCGCAAGAATGGCGCCTGGAGGGCGCGTAGTCACGGAGTTTCTTGGCTTAGAACCCGACGCCCAGGCTTGTCGCGATATGCTTCAAGGCGATCACGCCAAGGATCGCGAGCACGATTTTTCGGAAGGTCTCCGGCGCGACGACCCGGCGCAGGCGGCTGCCGGCCCACATGCCCGCGAAGCCCGGCGCGATCGCCGCGACGGATGCGATCGCGACCCAGCCGGCAAACGCGTCGAGGCTGGCGTAGGAGACGCCGAGCATGGCGGACGCGAACAGCAGCAGGATGCCCATCGCCCAGACGAATCCGTCTTTCGGCAGGCCGATGGAGAGCGTGTAGATCGCGAGCACGGGACCGAACACGCCCGTCATGCCGCCGATGACGCCGGTGCCGGCCCCGGCGCCCAGGCCCATGGCCGCCCGGCCGCGCTTCGGCGCTTCGGGCGCGAGGCCGGCGAAGCTGAACAGGACGAAAGCCAGGACGACGCCGCCCATGACGCCCACCATGATGCGCGGATCGACAGAAACGGCGATGAAGGCGCCGGCGAACGTGCCGGCGAGCAGGCCGAGGCCGATCGGCGCGATCGTCGCGTAGGGCAGCCGTGCGGCCCGGGTGTCGATGATCTGGTAGATGTTGGTCGCGATCGCCGGGCCGACGATCATGGGCGTCGCGTCCCGGACATCCATCACGAAGGTCAGGATCGAGATCGCGACGAGGGGCAGGCCGATGCCCGCGACGCCCTTGACGACACACCCCAGGAAGAAGGCGAGGCCGATGACGGCCGCGACGTGAAGCTCCATGGACGCGAGGTTCCGAAATTTCGCCGCGCGAACGGCGGCTCCCGACGCCGGTATAGGGCGCCGGCCGCGAATCGGAAATGTCGCCGCGTCAGCCGGTCAGATCGGCAGTTCGGCGATATCGACGTCCGTGTCGTGTTGCGCTGCCGCCTTGTCCTCCGCCCGGCGCAAGGGGCCGTTATAGGCGGTCTTGCGCCCGCGGCGCCGGCAGGGGCCGACATAGTTCTCTGACCGGATAAAGGGCCGGTTCGATTCGATAAGCGCGTGGATGCGCTGGTAGAGCCCATGCACCGTGACCGGCTTGACCAGGAACTCGTTCACACCGGCGTCGCGGGCGGCGATGACGCGCTCCGGCTCCGAGTAGGCCGAGGTCATGATCACGGCCATTTCCGGGTCCGGGCTCTCCGCCGACCGCCTGAGCCAGAGCGTGAGGTCGATGCCGCTGACCGGCGACATCTTGTAGTCCGTCAGAACGATGTCCGGCTTGAAGCTCCTCATCAGATGCTTCGCCTTCTCGCCGTTCGTCGCGGTCTGGATCTCCTGCACGCGGAGGCCGGTCAACAGGCTGCGGAACAGCGTCGTGAGCGCCGGGTTGTCTTCGACGATCAGGAATTTGAGGCGACTGATGTCGTAGGCCATGAATCGTCGTTCCGCGGTCCCTTCCGACGGCGAAACATGGTGTAGAAATCCTAACAATTGGATAAGCACGGGGCCCGCGGACAGCCGGCGAAAAAGGCGCAATCCCGGGCATTCGATACATATTTGATATGCCGCATTTTTCGGTAAAAGCGATGCTCTTCCCTCAACGCCGCCTTCAGTGGTCCCGGCGATATTGGGTCTCACGATGTCGCGCAGCGTGCGACGTGGAGGGAGAAGACGATGTACCAGAGCAATCTCGGCTTGGAAGACGTGATCGCCAATTCGCTGGCGGGACTAAGTTTCAGCGGCTTTACGCTGCTCATGCTGCTCGTGGTGGCCGGATTCGTCTGGTGCGCGGTGCCGTTCGCACTGCTTTCGATGCGCCGGCGCCTTTTTGCGCTCGAGCGCGTCGTCGAGGAGACGAGTTCGATGACCTCTGCCGAAATTCGGCGGATCACGGACATCCTGCTGCTGGAGCGGATGCGCGGCGGCGAAATCGCGAAGCCCGCACAGGATTCGGCGGAAAGCGCGGGCGACAATACCGTGCCGTTCCCGGGCTCCGCGCCGGTCCGCTTCTTCGCGCCGCGCGGCAAGTCCGCTTAGGCGCAGCCGTAGATACCTAGCTGGAGGACACGCAGATGACGACCGGGACCATCGCCGCTGGCGCATTGCAGGGCGTCGCCGCGAAGCTGATCCATGCCGGGCAGTGGGCCGGCTGCCGCCTCGCCGAGATTTCGCCGACGGGCGCGTTGTTCGAAGTGGACCACGACATCGTCGTCGGCGAAAAGGTCGTCGCTTGCATCGCCGAGGTCGGCGCACTGGCCGGCGTCGTCGCGGAGAGCGGCGGCGGGCGATGCGCGGTGCAGTTCGCCGCCCGTGCGCCGGGCGCCGCCCTGGCCTATGCGCGCGCCTGAAGCAGGAACCAGCCGCGGCGGCGGAACGCCTTGAGCGCAGAGAAGAAACCGAACGCGCCGAGTCCCATGGCGCCGCCGAGACCGGACGCGACCCCGCCGGCCGCTTCCGGCGGGGCGCCGACTGCCGCCGCCCA
>DAINCG010000295.1:5498-6132 GCA_036732525.1 Pseudomonadota bacterium
CCGTCAGCATCGCAGCAATTGCGCCAAGACCTGCTGCACGCACCATTTTTCGCTCTCCGTTTGCTCATCATTAAGCGTGATCGTGAGCGTGCCTCCGAAATGGCGCCATTACTTATGTGTAAACGGATTAGTAATTATTTGCCGGCCTCAAGCCGCCACACCCGCGTCGGCGTCATGCTCTCCCGCTCCAGGTCCTTCGGCGTCGGCACGACGTAGTCCGCCACGGGCGTCAGGCCGTCCTTCAGAAGGTAGGTCCGGCCGGGGTCGCCGATGAGGACGGTCACGTCCGCCGCGGCGGCGCGGCGGAGCCAGGCGCTCGCGGGCTCGGACTGCCGGCGGTCGTAGCAGACGTCGGCGGCGAGCACGACGTCGAACTCCGCCGGGTCCAGGGATGTCGCGTCCGCCGTCAGCGCGTTTGGCCGACAGCCGTTCGCGGCGCCGTTCATGCGCACCGCGGCCGCTGCGAACGGATCGACGTCGACCGCGAGCGCCGCCGCCGCGCCGGCCTGCAGGGCGGCGATCGCGACCAGGCCGCCGCCCGCGCCGAAGTCCAGGATCCGACGGTCGAGGACAACCTCCGGACGGTCGAGGACATAGCGGGCCAGCGCCTGCCCGCCCGCCCATGCGAAGGCCC
>DAINCG010000296.1:0-6089 GCA_036732525.1 Pseudomonadota bacterium
CGGCGGCACGGGCGCACCGCGCCGCAAGAGTCTGCCTTGCGGCCTCCTGGCCCGCAAGGAAGGCGCTGCGACGTGCGAAGCTTTCGTCTCAGCGCGCCGCCGGAATCGGCGCGCCGGTTGAGGCGGCCGGCTTGCTCAGCGCCTGTTTCAGCGCTTCGGCGACGGTAGCGGTCAGGCGTTGCGCCGCGATCGGTTTCGTCAGGTATTCGAAGAAACCGGCGGCCTGGCCTTTCGCGATGTCGTTGCGTGTCGCGGCGGCGGTCACTGCGATGACCGGGATGTGCTGGGTCGCCGGCTGGCCGGCGAGCTTCGCCAACGCCTCGAAGCCGTCCATGCCGGGCAGGTCGATATCCATGAGGATGACGTCCGGCGGGTCGGCCCGGGCGACGGCGATGCCGATCTCCGCCGTCGGCGCGGCGCCGAATTCGACGCCCGGATGACGGCTCAAGATTCGGCGGACCAACTCCAGATTGGCGGGATTGTCCTCGACGTAGAGAATGCGCCCCGTGAGATCCAGGTCGACGGCGTTGTCGGCCGTCGCGCCCGCGGGCGCCTCTTCCATGGACTCGGACGAGAGCGGAAACGCGACCCGGAAGACCGATCCTTCGCCCGGCGTGCTCTCGACGGTAATGGCGCCGCCCATCTCCTCTACCAGACGCTTGGTGATGGTGAGGCCGATGCCGGTGCCTTCGAGGCCGCTGTTCTCGGCGCCGAGGCGGTCGAATGGATCGAACAGCTGGTCGAGCCGTTCCGGCGGGATGCCGAGGCCGGTGTCGCGTACGGCGATCGACAGACGTCCGTCTTCGGGCTGACCGGTCTCCAGGACCACGTCGCCGCCCTCGCGGTTGTATTTGACGGCGTTGGACAAGAGGTTCAGCAGGACCTGTTTGAAGCGGGTGCGGTCGACGTGGATCATCGGGCCCTCGTCGCTCGCCGTTTTCGCCCAGACATTGATGCCGCGCGGCCCGGCGAGGGCGCGCGTCAGCGACAAGCACTCATCGATGACTCGCGCCGCGTCGACAGCCGTGGGCGAAAGCGAAATCGCGCTCGATTCGATCTTGGCGAGGTCGAGAATGTCGTCGATCAGGGCAAGCAGATGTCGGCTGGCGCGCAGGACGTAACCCAGGCTGTTCCGGTGCTCCTCTTGGATCGGCCGCGCCTTATCCCCGGCGACGAACTCGGTGAAGCCGATGATGGCGTTCAGCGGCGTGCGCAGTTCGTGGCTCATGTTGGAGAGGAAGTCGGACTTCGCCCGGTTCGCTTCCTCGGCCTGGCTTTGGGCGCGCCGGGAGGCCGCGACCGCGTCCTGCAGGTCACGTTCCGCCTGCTTCAGGGCCGTGATATTGGTGGTGATCGTGCCGACGGCGAAGATTTCGCCATCGGTCGTCATCACCGGAAACTTGACCATCTGGCCGATATAGCTGTCGCCGCCTTTGACGGGCAGCGTCACCTCCTGCGCGCAAGGCGCGCCGGTTCGCAGGACCGTGCGTTCCTGGTTGGCGATGACGTCGGCCAGCGCCTTGGGAAAGTGGTCATAGGCCGTCAGGCCGATCATCTCCTCCGGCGCATAGCCCTGGCGTTCGGCGATCGCCCGATTGACCAGGGTGTAACGGCCTGAAATGTCTTTGAGGTAGATGCCGTTCGGCGAGTTGTCGATGATGGCGCGCAGCCGCTCTTCGCTCTCGCGGATGCGGTTTTCGGCCTGCTTGCGCAGAGAAATGTCCTGATAGATGCGCACGGTCCGGCCGTCCGGCAGCCAGCGCGTGGTCGAGCCGACCCACATGCCGGGCTTGTGGCCGGGGCGCTCATAATAGTCCTCCAGCCCCCGGTCGCCGTCGATCGCGCGCGCCTTGAATTGCTTCCGCTCGCGCCGGTTCGACTCGATGTGGACGTAGGGCGGCGGCAGGGTCCGCTGGAACTCGACCATTTCGGCGGCCGAGGCGCGGCGTTCGTACATTTCCAAGGGAACGCCGGAGAAGTCCGACGCCAGCTTGTTCCAGAGGAGCGGCCTGAAGTCTTCGTCCATGACGCAGATGCCCTGCCCCATGCTGTCGAGCGTCAGGCGCAACAACTCGGACTGCTCGAGAAGCTGCCGTTCGTTTTCCGCCAGCTGCGGGGAGGCCGCGTCCCGGTCCGCGATCTCCGCCTTGAGGCGCTTGTTCTCGCGACGCAACGCGATGGTCGCGCCGCCCAGAAGCGCCGCCATCAGGCTGGCGACCGCGGAGAGTCCGATGACTAGATCCATCTCTGGCGCCTCCAGCGCGTCCCGGGTCCGCCCGCCGTCGGGCGAAACGTCGGCGAATCGGCGGAAGCGGCGAATGCGACCCGAGCGCCCGAGAATACGGTTCCCGTGACGCGCATCCGACTGGGCGTGGGTGGTCGATCGCCGCCCGCCTTCCGCGATGTCCCTCGATGACGGAAACTATCTGCGGGGCATCGAGAGTTCCATAACGGTGGAGGCCTTACCGGAAATGAAACGGCCGGAGCCTTTGCGCTACCCTGTGATCGCCCGCGCGCGTTCGATGCTCTTCAGCGTCTCCGCCGGGTCGAGGCCGGGCCAGTGCATGCGCAGGATGATGTGGTCGCTCCGCGTCGCTTCGGCGATGCGGGCGATCTGGTCCCTGGCCTTGGCGGCGTCGCCGACGATGAAGCGGTCCGCTACGAACCGATCAAAATTCTTCTCCAGGTCCTGGGCGCCGACATTCGCGTTCCCCCAGGCGGCGTAGGCCTTGTACTTGTAGAGCAGGGCGGGCCGGCAAATCTCCAGCGCATCGGCGCCATCGGGGCCGATGAAGGTCTCGCGGCAGACGGGCTGGGTCGGGGGCGGCGGCAGCCCGGCCGCCGACCTGGCGGCGTCGTAGTCGCGCTTCAGGCCGGCCAGTTCGTCGAAGGTCTGGCTGAAGCTCGCGATCCAGGCGTCGCCGATCCGGGCGGCGCGCTTCACCGACGCCGAGACGCTGCCGCCGACCCAGATCGGGCAGCCCTCGGGCCGGACGGGCCGCATCGAAAGCCCGATGTCGTCGAGATGGTAGTATTTGCCGTGATGCGTCACGCGCTCCTGCGTCCACAGCTTCCGGATCACCGCAATGGCCTCGACCATGCGGCCGACGCGTTCCTCGATCCGGGCCCCGTGAATGGCGAACTCCTCCGGCCGGTAGCCGAGGCCCGCGGTCAGCACGTAGTTGCCGCCGGACAGCCAGTCGAGCGTCGCCGCCTGCTCCGCGACGAAGACCGGGTTCTGCACCGGCAGCAGCAGGACGGCGGGGCCGATCATTGTGTCCGGCGCCTCGGCCGTCAGCCGGGCCATCAGGGTGTGGGTGTCGAACATTCGGACCGGGTTGGTCGCGAAGTGGTGCGGCAGCCAGATTGAGGAAAACCCGGCCCCCGTCGCCGCGCGCGCCTGGGCGAGCAGGCCCGCCAGGGCCGCCTTCGGGTCGCCGTCGTTCGGAAACTGCGGGTTGAGATAGAGGCCGTAGCGCATGGCGACCCTCCCGATCTATTCGATCGGCACGAAGATCGAATGGCGCAGCTTGCCCTCGACCGCTTTCGAAAAATGGCCCTTGCCGTGGGTGTCCTCGACCAGGATCACCTCGCCGGCGCCGATGACGCGGGTCTCCCCGTCGCTTGCCTGGATGGAAACGCCGGCGTCCAGATTGATGATGTATTGCCGGCGTGGCGCCGGGTGCCATTCGTAGTCGTAGCTGCCGGGCGTCTCGCGGAAGATGATGCCGGTCGCGGGGAAGGTCGCGGACGTCTTGCCGCCGCGGCTTTCGTGTTTCCACTCGACCTCGATGTCGCGCCAGTGGGTCTCGCCGTCTTCGTCGACATAGATGTTGTGGATGCGCATTTTCCGGTTTCTCCCCTGGGAATTCGTTCGTTTCAGCCAGCATACACGCCGCGCACGCGGCCCTTAAGCTTGGCGAGCGCCAGCAGCGTATCGACGGTCGGCGTCGGGACTCCGGCGATGCGGGACGTGGCGGCGACGGAGTCCGCCAGCACGTCGATCTCGATCGGCCGGCCGCGGCGCAAGTCCTGCAGCATCGACATGACATGGCCGGACGCGCCGACCGTCATTGCGATGCGCTTTTCCATCGGCGTCGGGATCCGGGCGCCGAGCGCCGTCGCCACGGCCTCCATCTCCGTCATCATGCGCCGGACGACCTCGACCGCGTCCGGCGCGTCGGCGAAGCGGCCGTTCACGGCTTCGGTCAGGAAGGCGGCGGCGTTCCAGCAGAGGCTGTTGATCATCTTCGTCCAGATCTGGCCGCGAATGTCCTGCTGGACCGGCGCGTGCAGGCCGCCCGCCGCCATCAATTCCGCCAGCCGTTCCAGGCGCGGCGTCGTCGCGCCCGAAGGCTCGCCGATCGGGTAGGAGGCGCGGCGGCCGTCCTGGCGGACGACGCCGGGGCGAACGACCTCCGCCGCCGTCCAGAAGGCGCAGCCGATGACGCGCTCCGGCCCGATCCCGTCCCATTGCCGGCCGCCGGGGTCGAGTTCCGGCGGGCGGAGACAGTCGTGCGGACCGCCGAGGCCGTGGAAGTACCACCAGGGGATGCCCGTCGTCGGCGGCAGCACGGCCGTCTCCGGGCCGAACAGCGGCCGCATGGCGTCGAGCGCGCCGGGGACCTGGTGCGACTTCAGCGTGACGAAGACGTAGTCCTGAGGGCCGAGTTCGGCGGGGTCGTCGGTCGCGCGCACATCGACCGTAAAGGCTTGGTCGTCGGATTCGATGGCGAGGCCGTTCGCCTTGATCGCGGCGAGATGCGGCCCGCGCGCGACCAGGCTGACGTCGGCGCCGGCGCGCGCCAGATGGCCGCCGATATGCCCGCCGATCGCGCCGGCGCCGAAGATGCAGATGCGCGCCATGTGCCGTCCTTCGCTTGGGGCGAGGCCGCGAGCTTAGGCCATGGCGTCGGGACAGGGAAACGCGGCGCCGTTTGACCCAGGTCAATCGGACAGGCGGCCGGCGACCCATTTTTTTGTGCAAGCCGGTCAACGTTCGGCCGGCGACCGCATCGAGGAGGAGGAATAGATGCCTGACGACAAGTCCCAATCGCAGACGCCTGCCGCGCAACCCGCGCAGCCGTCCGTTCCGGCCGCGGTCGATCCCTTCACGGCGATGCGCCGGGAGATGGATCGCGTCTTCGACCGCTTCGGCGGCGGCTTCTTCGGCCGCATGCCAGCCTTCGGCGACATGTTCGGCGGCGAGAGCCTGACGCGTGCGCTGCAGCCGACCGTCGACGTCCATGAAACGGCGGACGGCATCGAGATCGAGGCCGAGCTGCCCGGCGTCGAGGAAAAGGACATGGCCGTGGCCGTCCGCGACGGCGTGCTCAGCATCCGGGCCGAACGGCGCTATGAGGCGAAGGACGGCAAGGGCGAAGCGAAGCAGGCCCATGTGGTCGAACGCAGCTATGGCATGTTCGAGCGCGCGTTTCGGCTGCCGGACACGGTCGATCCCGACAAGATTGCGGCGAGCTTCGACAAGGGCGTTCTCAAGGTGACGGCGCCGAAGACCGCGACGCCGCCGCCCAGGGAGCGTAGGATCGAGATCTCGCCGAACTGATCCCGGAACCGGCCCGGAGCGAACGATGACCGATGTGATGCGCGCCATGGTCCTCGACGCTCCGGGCCGGCCGCTTCGGCTGGCGGAGTTGCCGGTCCCGACGCCAGGTCCCGGACAGGTCCGGGTGCGCGTCCGAGCGTGCGGCGTGTGCCGGACGGACCTGCATGTCGTCGACGGCGACCTTCCGAACATCCCGCCGGGGATCGTGCCCGGCCACGAGGTGGTCGGCGTCGTCGATGCCCTCGGACCGGGCGTCGCAGGTCTCACGCCCGGCGCGCGGGTCGGCGTGCCTTGGCTTGGCGGCACGTGCGGCGGCTGTGGTTTCTGCCGGCGCGGCGAGGAGAACCTCTGCGACGACGCCCGCTTCGTCGGCTACACCATGCCCGGCGGCTATGCCGACTATTGCGTCGCCGACGCCCGTTTCGTCCTGCCGTTGCCGGACGAGTACGACGACGCGGCCGCTGCGCCGCTGCTCTGCGCCGGCCTGATCGGCTATCGCTCGTGGGCTGCGGCGGGCGATCCG
>DAINCG010000297.1:0-2975 GCA_036732525.1 Pseudomonadota bacterium
CGAACACCAGCACCAATAGGATCGCCAGCCAAAAGTTCGGAATGGCGACGCCAGCCTGCGCGGCGCCAATGATCATCGATCCGCCCTTGCGTTTGCGTGCGGCGGCGGCGGCAAGACCGGCGGAACTTCGGACGACGCGATCACAGTCCCGAGCGTGACCCCGCAGATCCGCCTGCCGGACGCCCCGACCGTCAGCGGCGACAGTACGGACAACGCGATCGACGACGCCATCCAGATCCTCGATACGGACCTCGATAATCAGACCGTCACCATCACGGTCACCAACGGCACGGTCTCGATCGACGTGACCGGTCTCAACGTGACGACCGGCGACGGGACGGACGACGCCAACCTGGTGTTTACGGCGACGACCACGAACATCAATTCGCTCGACGTCGTCAACGCCGCGCTCGACAGCATGACGTTCACGCCGACGGCCGCGTTCGGCGGCACGGCGACGATCCAGATTCAGAGCAGCGACGGCGACGGCATGACCGCGGACGCGGCGGCGACGCTCAGCATCACGGTCGCGGCCGACAACACGCCGCCGACCCTCTCTGCGGTCGATCTGGTCGACGCGAGCGACACGGGCGCGAGCAACTCCGACGACATCACGTCGGACACCACGCCGACCGTCGCCTTCACGGCCGAAGCGGGGTCCACCGTCGAAGTCGACTTCGACGACGGCAATGGCTTCGTCGCGGCCACTGGCGGGTCCGGAGCCCAGCAGTTGGAAACGCTTGCGTCGCCCTACGTGACCGACGGGGACAAGACCATCACGGTCCGCGCGACCGACGGCGCCATGAACCAATCGATGCAGATGCTGACGATTACGGTCGACACCGCGGATCCGACGCTGTCCGCGGTCGATCTGATCGCGGCGTCGGATCAGGGCGCGAGCAATACCGACGATGTCACCACCGACCGGACGCCGACCATCGAATACACGGCGGAGAACGGCGCGACCGTCGAGGTCGATTTCGGCGACGGGGCGGGCTTCACCGCCGCCGCGGCCGGCACGGGCGCGACCCAGCAGGCGACGCTCGGGACCGCCTATCTGACCGACGGCGTGAAGACGGTCCAGGTCCGCGCCACGGACACCGCCGGCAACACGACGACGAACATGCTGGCGATCGAGATCGAATCCGGCGAACAGATCGGCACGCCGAATCCGGACGTGCTCGACGGCGGACCCGGCGACGATACGATCCAGGCCCTCGCCGACGACGACATCCTGCGCGGCAACGGCGGCAACGACGTGCTTGAAGGCGGGGCCGGCGCCGACATGATCGAGGGCGGCGCCGACACGGACACACTGTCCTACGCCACCGACACGACCGGCGTTTCGGTCAGCCTGTTCTCGGGCACGGCCTCCGGCGGCGACGCGCAGGGCGATACGTTCTCCGGCATCGAGAACCTGACCGGCGGGTCGGGCGGCGACTTCCTCGCGGGCGACACGACCGTCAATGAGCTGACGGGCGGCGCCGGCGACGACCAGCTGCGCGGCGGGTCGGGCGACGACGTGCTCGACGGCGGCGACGACAACGACATCATCTTCGGGCAGAACGACGCCGACATGCTCGACGGCGGCATCGGCGACGACGTGCTGGAAGGCGGCGAAGGCGCGGATGTCCTGACCGGCGGCACGGGGACGGACACGATCCGCTACCGGGAGGATACGGTCGGCGTGAATGTCAGCCTGTTTGCGGGCACGGCGTCCGGCGGCGAGGCGGAAGGCGATACGTTCTCCAGCATCGAGAACGTGACTGGCGGCCTCGGCGGCGACTTCCTCGGCGGCGACACGAACGTCAATGTCCTGCGCGGCCGGGAGGGCGACGATCAGCTGCGCGGCGGTTCGGGCAACGATGTGCTGAATGGCGGCGACAACAACGACATCATCTTCGGGCAGAACGACGACGACACAATCGACGGCGGCGACGGCGACGATGTGCTGGAAGGCGGCGTCGGCGCGGACTCGCTCACCGGCGGCAGCGGGACGGACACCGCCCGCTATCAGGAAGACACGGCCGGCGTCAGCATCAGCCTGTTCGCTGGAACGGCGTCGGGCGGCGAGGCGGAAGGCGATACCTTCTCCGGCATCGAGAACCTGACCGGCGGCTTTGGCGGCGACTTCCTGTCGGGCGACACGGCCGTGAACGTGCTGATCGGCGGCGGCGGCGACGACCAGCTGCGGGGCGGGTCCGGCAACGACGTTCTCAATGGCGAAGAGAACAACGACATCATCTTCGGGCAGAACGACGCCGACACGGTCGACGGCGGCGCGGGCGACGACGTGCTGGAGGGCGGCGCCGGCGCGGACATGCTGATCGGGGGCGACGGGACCGACACGGCCCGCTACCGGGAGGACGCCGCGGGGGTCAACATCAGTCTGTTCGGCGGAACGGCTTCCGGCGGCGAGGCCGACGGCGACACGCTTTCGGGGATCGAGAACCTGACCGGCGGCCTCGGCGGAGACTTCCTGGCGGGCGACACGGTCGTCAACGTCCTGCGCGGGCGGGAAGGCAACGACCAGCTGCGCGGCGGTTCCGGCGACGACATGCTGTTCGGCGGCGCCGACGACGACATCCTGCTCGGCCAGAACGACAACGATATCCTGGAGGGCGGCGCCGGCGGCGATACGATCGACGGCGACGCGGGCATCGATACGCTGTCCTACTCCGGCGATACGACCGGCGTCGCGATCCGGCTCTTCAACCGGACGGCGTCCGGCGGCGACGCCCAGGGCGACAACTTCATCCAGGTCGAGAACGTGACCGGCGGTTCCGGCGGCGACTACCTCGCGGGCGATTCGGGCGTCAACGTGCTGACCGGCAATGGCGGCAACGACCAACTCCGTGGCGGCAGCGGCGCCGACATCCTCGATGGCGGCCTGGCGGCCGACATCCTGTTCGGCCAGGCCGGCGCCGATCGCTTCAACTTCACCAGCGTCCTCGGCGATGTTGACAGCGTCAGGG
>DAINCG010000297.1:3000-6066 GCA_036732525.1 Pseudomonadota bacterium
CGACCGCGGACGGCGATTCGATCGGTCTCGACGATGCAATTTTCACAGCATTGGCGACCATGGGCTCGGCATCGGGGACGACCCTGTCGACGGCCGAATTCACGGTCGGCGCCGCCGCGACGACGACGGAGCACCGCATCATCTACAACGACGCGACGGGCGCGCTGTCCTATGACGCCGACGGCGTCGGCACGGGCGTCGCACAGGTGCAGTTCGCCAATCTGACGGCGGGGCTGACGCTCGCGGCGGACGACTTCCTCGTGATCTGAGCCGCTTCTAAGCCCGCCGATCTGCGGCTAAAAATGGGGGCGGCAAAGCGGAGCTGCCCCCATAAAGGCGTCGATTTTCGCTCGGAAGCCGATCGCGCAGTTGATGGCGGATTCCGAGTCCGGAACGTCGATGCGGCGCGTGCTCGGGGTCTTCGACCTGGTGGCGCTCGGCATCGGCGCGATCATCGGCTCCGGCATTTTTGTCATTACCGGCGAGGCCGCCGCGCTCCATGCCGGCCCCGCGGTCGTCATATCCTTCGTGATCGCCGGCGTCGTCGCGGCGCTTGCCGCGCTCTGCTACGCGGAGATGTCGGCGATGATTCCGGTTTCCGGCAGCGCCTACACCTACACCTACGCCACCATGGGCGAACTCGTCGCTTGGCTGATCGGCTGGGACCTGATCCTGGAATACCTGATCGGCGCGTCCGCCGTCAGCGTCGGCTGGTCCGGCTACGCGACCGCCTTCTTCGCCAACGTCACCGGCGTCGAACTGCCGGCGGCCTGGACCAGCGCGCCGCTCGCCTGGGACGAAGCGGCCGGGGCGATCGTCTGGAGCGGCAGCTATCTGAACCTTCCGGCCGTCGTCGTCACGCTGCTGATCACGACGGTGCTGATCTTCGGCATCCGCGAATCGGCCAGGCTCAATGTCGGCATCGTCTTCATCAAGATCTGCGTGCTGCTGGCGTTCATCGTCGCGGCCGCGCCCCATGTGGACGTGGCGAACTGGCGGCCGTTCGTGCCGCCGAACGAGGGCGCGTTCGGCCCCTCCGGCATCTTCCAGGCGGCGACGGTCGTCTTCTTCGCCTATATCGGCTTCGACGCGGTTTCGACGGCGGCGCAGGAGTGCAAGCGGCCGCAGCGCGACCTGCCGATCGGCATCATCCTATCGCTCGCGATCAGCACGCTGTTCTACATCGCCGTCGCGCTGGTCCTGACCGGCGTAGTGTCCTATCGGGACCTTGCCGTGCCGAACCCCATCGATGTCGGCGTCGCCCAGACCGGGTATGGCTGGCTGCAGATCGTCGTCGATATCGGCGCCATCGCCGGCCTGACGTCGGTGATGCTGGTGCTGCTCTTGGGGCAGCCGCGCATCTTTCTCGCGATGGCGCGGGACGGGCTGTTCCCGCCTTGGGTCGCCCGCATGCATCCCCGGCTGAAGACGCCCTATGTCACGACCGCGATCACGGGGGCGGCCTGCGCCGTCGTCGGCGGCCTGCGCCGTCGTCGGCGGCCTGTTGCCGATCGGCATCCTGAGCGGCCTCACCAGCATCGGCACCTTGTTCGCGTTCTTCCTGGTCTGCCTTGGCGTCATGATCCTGCGCCTGCGACGTCCGGAGATGCCGCGGCCGTTCCGCTTGCCCTTCGGCCCCTACGTGATCCCGCTGGCGGGCGCCGCCGCCGCCGCGGCGCTGATGTACGCCGCGACGTCCGCGACGCTGATCCGCCTGTTCGCCTGGATGGCGATCGGCCTTTGCATTTATGTCTTCTACGGCCGGCGACATTCCAAGCTCGCCATGCGGCGCGCCGACGACGCCTGACGAAACGGTCCTTGGCGGCAGGGTCCCGTACGGCTAGCCTGATGGCTTCCAGGCATGGATGGGAGGCCAGCGATGCAAGCGGTGTCCAGCCAGGACGCGATCGAGGTCGAAGTCGTCCGCCCCGACCGTACGACGCGGCGGATCGACTATATCGGCAGCCCGGGAACCATCGACGCGAACCCCCAGGCGTTCTACGTCGACCGTCTCTATCCCGCGGCGCGCATCGATCCCCACTTCCACGACATCGACCAGTTCCAGGTCGTGGTCGATGGCGACTGCCACATGGGCAAGAAGCACGCGGGGCCCGTCACCTTCCAGTATGCCGACGCCTACACGCCCTATGGTCCGATCGTCGGGCGGGAAGACGGGTTCGCCTTCTTCACGTTGCGCCCGATCGCGAGCGGGGGCTTCTGGGCGATGCCCGGCAACCGTCAGAACATGCCCTGCCGCGCCGGCCGAAATATCGCCGGCCGCTTCGACATGTCCGGGCCGCCGCCCGCGTCGGGGGACGTGGAGATGCGCAGGCTGATGGACGCGCAGCCGGATGGCGTCGACGCCGTCGGCATTCGGCTTGGACCGAGCGCGGTCGCCGACGGCCCGGCGTCCGATGGCGGTGGGCAGTATTATCTGGTCTGCGAAGGCGAGGTCCGGGTCGGGGACGACCTGCTGCCGCGCCGCTCGCTGATTCATGTCGCGGCGGGCGAGGCGGCGCCGCGATTTTTCGCCTGTTCAGAGGGCGCGGACGTCCTTGTGCTGCAGTTCGGGCGCCCATCCGATCGCCCGGGCTCCGACCCGGCGGAGCGCGCCGGACGCGACCCGGACGCCTATATGCGGCGCGCCGACGATCCCGGCGTCGAGCGGACCCGATAGATCGTCATTTCCGCGCCGTGGCGCCGTCGCAGCCGGCCGCCGCCCAATTCCGCAGCGCGCGCTTGAAGGCGCCGCCGAAGGGGTGTCGCTTGCGCGCCAGCGCCTCGTCGCCGGTCTTCACGTAGAAGCCGCCCTGCTGGCAGAGATTTTCGCGCGACCAGTTGTGGCATGTGCTGCACCGCTTGTCCTGCCAGACGTCGGCCGGCAGGCCGTCGACCGGCGGAAACTTCGGCGTCGCCATCGACAACTCATGGATCGATTTCTCGCGGATTCCCGGAGGTCCGCCGCCGATCGGCCGATCGAAGAGCGACAGGGTCGCCGCGGGCTGGGGCGCCGCTTTGCCGCCGTCGCCGATGCTCGCTTCGAGGTGGGCGATTTCGGCGCGCGCG
>DAINCG010000298.1:0-5468 GCA_036732525.1 Pseudomonadota bacterium
GAATAGCCGGTGCGCACCGGATTGACAGAAATGACCTTTGCGCCGCGGCCCTTCATCTTGCCGAGCCCGACTTTGATCGGGTTCGAATCGTGGTCTTCGGCGACGCCGAACATCAGGAGCATGCGGGCATGCTCCCAGTCCGGCTCGCCGAACTCCCAGAACGATCCGCCGATCGAGTAGATGCCGCCCGCCGCCATGTTGACGGAGCAGAAGCCGCCATGCGCCGCGTGGTTTGGCGTGCCGAATTGCGTCGCCCAGAAGCCCGTGAGCGACTGGGACTGGTCGCGCCCGGTGAAGAACGCCAACCGGCGCGGGTCGCTGTGGCGCACCTCCGACAGCCAGCCCGTGGCCAGCGTCAGCGCCTCTTCCCACTCGATTTCCTCGAACTCGCCGGCGCCGCGCGGGCCGACGCGCTTCAACGGCTTCGACAGGCGCGCCGGCGCATAGTGCTGCATGATGCCGGCCGATCCCTTGCCGCACAGCACGCCGCGATTTACCGGATGGTCGGGATTGCCTTCGATGTAGCGAATCTGGCCGCCCTTGAGGTGGACCCGGATGCCGCACCGGCAGGCGCACATGTAACAGGTGGTGGTTTTGACGGCGTCGCCGACGGGGCGCGAGGTCTCGATCTTCTCCTCAATCATGCGAACGACCTGATCTCCTCGTCGGACATGTTGCCTGGCACGACGACCAGGGGAATGTGCAGGCGGCCGATGGCGCGCCCGGTGATCTGCGTGATGAGCGGCCCGGGGCCGCTCGCGTCGGTGTTGGCCGCCAGGATCAGGAAGGCGATATCCGGATCGTCGCCGATCTGCTCGATGACCTCTTCGCCGCGATCGCCTTCGCGGACATAGAAGATCGGCGTCAGCCCGGACAGGCGCTTGACCCGTTCGCCGGCCTCCTGCAGGCGGCGTACCCCTTCGGCGCGCGCTTCCTCGCGCATCAGGTCGCCGACCGCCGCCCAGTGCTGGAATTCGTCCGGCTGTTCGATCACATAGAGCAGGCCGACCCGCGCGCCCGTGCGCCGCGAGCGCATCGACGCATAGTCGAGCGCGACGTCCAGTTCTTCGGTGTCGTCCAGCACGCACATGAGAACGCGGTTCGTGCGTCTTGGCGGCTCCGCCTGACCTTCGCTCATCGCCCTTTCCCGATCCTGCCCGGTCCCGTGTCCGCCGCGCGCTCGCGGCGGGTCCGCAGACGATCCGCCTAACTCCGCCGGAATACCCAGCCCCCGAACCATCCTGCACCGAGCGCGACGAGGATGGCAATCACGCCATAGAGCGCAGGATAGGCATGGGCGAATTCGTAGACGAACGCGCCGAAGCCCGCCTTGCGCACCTGCAGCGGCGTCGATGTGCCGGCGACGGGCCAGCCGTCGACGATGTGATAGACGGTGACGGTGTACTGGCCGACCGGAGTCGCGGCCGGAAACGGCACATATGTCCGGAACAGGCCGTCGGCGCGCATGTCGATTCGGCCAGGCTTGGTGGCGTAGAGCTGCTGGCGGCCGCGCAATTCGATCAGCGCGGCGCGGAACTCGTCGACCAGCTTGGAATTCACGTCGGAGGATTTCGCCGCAAGGCCGAGGAACCGTGCGCCGAGACCGGTCTCCTCGAGGATGTTTTCGAGGTCGCCGCTGGCGCTCATGCCGTCCGTCGCGGCCACGAAATAGAAGCTCGGCGCGCTCGGGAAATCCACCTCGGTCTGGTTGATCCAGATGCCGCCGACCCGCTCCTTCCGGCGGACCGACGTCGGCGCGTCGGGGCCGCGGACGATCACGATGACGTCGGACGCGTCGGCGTCGTGGCCGAACAGCAGCAGTTCCGCCCCGTCGAACCCGGCGGTGATCTCGATGGAATGATCCGAGAGGTCGGCCGCGATCTCCCGCGCGGCCGCCGCCCCGGTGGCCAGCGTCGCCGCCAGCACGGCGGCCGCTCCGATGATGGACCGTAGACGCCGCATCGCCCTAGACCCCCGGCGCCAGCGTGTATGGGAAGCTCGGCGTCGCGACCAGGTCGAACAGCAGTTTTGCGCCGGTCACCAGCACGATCAGCGCCAGCAGCACGCGGAACTGCTCGCTCGGCAGTTTGCCGCCGAGGCGCGAGCCGATCTGGACGCCGATGACCGAGCCGACGAGCAGGACGAGCGCCAGCACGATGTCGACCGTCTGGTTCAGCCAGGCCTGCATGAAGGTCACGTTCGCGACGACGAACAGGATCTGGAAGAGCGACGTGCCGGCGACGACCGAGGTCGGCATGCCGATCAGGTAGATCATCGCGGGCACCATGATGAACCCGCCGCCGACGCCCATGATCGCCGACAGCACGCCGACGAAGGCGCCGATCGTGAACGGCAGCAGCGCCGACACGTAGAGACGCGATTTCTGGAAGCGCATCTTGAAGGGCAGGCCGTGCACCCAAGTATGCTTGTGCAGCTTGCCGCGCCGCGCCGCGCCGCGCCGCTTCCGCATGATCGCCCGCATCGATTCGATGAACATCAGGCCGCCGATCACGCCGAGGAAGATGACGTAGCAGAGCGCGATCACGAGATCGATGTGGCCGAGCGACTGGAGCGCCTGGAAGACGACGACGCCGGCCGCCGATCCGACCACGCCGCCGGCGAGCAGCACGCCGCCCATCTTGAAGTCGACGCTGCGCCGCCGCCAGTGCGCGAGGACGCCGGTCACGGACGTCGCGACAAGCTGATTGGTGCCGGAGCCGACCGCGACGGCCGGCGGAACGCCGATGAACATGAGCAGCGGGGTCATGAGAAAACCGCCGCCGACGCCGAAAAGGCCGGACATGACGCCGACGGCCGCGCCCATCCCGAACAGGAGGAAGATGTTGACGGAGATCTCCGCGATCGGGAGGTAGACGTGCATGGTTCGCCTGAGAAATGGTCGACCAGCCGCCGGCTTCGGGGCTGCCGCAACATGCGCGCGCCGGACGCCGCGCGCAAGGCGCCGCAACTGCGGAATCGTATGCATCCGTTCCGCCTACCGCTTGAAATCCGGGAACTCCTTCACGATCTGTCGCGTTCCCCAGGCTTTCCGTCGTCCATTCGGAAATGGAGGTTCGCATGCGCGGCAACATGATCCGTTCGATCGCTGTCCTCACGGCCTTGGCTTTGCCGGCCGCCGTGGCCGTCGGCGCGACGCCGGCCTTTGCGGACAAGCCGGCGCACGCCGGTCAGGGCAAGGGCGGCAACCCGCATAAGGGCGGCAATCCGCACAAGGGCGGTCCCGATCGCGGCGGACCTGACCGGGGCGGGGCAGACCGGGGCGGCCATGACCGTGGCGGCGATGTCCGTCATGGCTCTCAGCAGAGCGGCGGCGTCGACATCGATATCGTTTTCGGCGACGACGGCCGCGACTATGTGCATCGCCACTATGCGCAGGAATATGCCGGCCGCAATTGCCCGCCGGGCCTTGCGAAGAAGGGCAATGGCTGCCTGCCGCCCGGTCAGGCCAAGGCGCGCTACAGCCGCGGCGACATCATCCCGCACGATGTCGAACTCTACCCGGTGCCGCGCGAACTGCGGGTTCGACTCCGCCCGCTGCCGTCGGGTTACATCTACCGCTATGTGGACGGCGAGGTGCTGATCGTTGCGGAGGCGGCGCGGAAGGTGATCGACGCGGTCGTCCTGCTTTCGGCGCTCTAGGGGGCGGGATCAGTCCCGTTCGAGCGACGGATTCAGCGGGTGCGCACGTTCATCGTCTAGAACTTCGACGGCCCAGACGTCGGGATCGATGTTCGCTTCGCGCGCGATTCGCGCATCGACATCCGATTCGGCGGCTGGCGCCAGCCCGGCGGCCATGCGCCAACCGAGTTCGCCGTCCGGCGATCGAGCCTGTGTATAAAGGGTCGCCATGCCATGTCGGTCGAGCGCTTTCAGAAGGATCGTCCCGGCGTCGGGATCGCCGCGCCGGAGCACGGTCGCAGGCAGGCCTTTCGCTTCCGCGGCGCGGATGCAGGCCTGCACGACAAGCTTCGCGGCCAGTCGCGCGGCGCTCATCGCTTATCCCGCGTAAGAAAACTGCAATGCATTTACGCGCCTGCTTGCTCGGTTTATGTTCCGGCGCGAATCAAGGGAGGGGTTTCGTTCGCAGACCATGTGGCGTAGGGCCGCATTGGCGGCCGCGTGCGCCGGTGGCAAAACCGTCGCTCTCGCAATAAGCGGATGAAGCGAAGTAGCCGACGAGGCGGTCGGCGCTTGCGCATTTTGCGTTGACTTTTGGTCGCGCGAACTGTTTTGTCTCAAACTGCTTGAGCGATTTTCTGAAGATCGCACGTGAACTGGGGTGCACCTTGAAGGCCATGCACGCTCCTTTGCCGACCCACAATCCGGACCTGCCGCTCCGTACGGAAGGCTTCCGCACCGTGATCGACGCGCTCGACTACGCGGCGGGCGGCGAGACCGGTTTCAGCTTCTTCGATTCGCGCGGCGGCTTCCGGGAAGCCTTGTCGTTCGCGGAGCTGCGCGCGCGCGGCGTCGACCTTGCCTCCCGCCTGTCCGGCGCCGGCCTGCGCAAGGGCGACCGCGTCGCCATGATCGCCGAGACCTCGCCCGACTTCCTGGTGTTCTTCTTCGGCTGTCAGTATGCCGGCCTCATCCCGGTTCCGCTGCCCTATCCCATGCACCTCGGCGGAAAGGACGCCTATATCGGCCAGCTGTCGCGCATGATGCAGAGCGCGCGGGCCGCGGCGGCGATGTCCTCTGTCGAGCTGATCGGCTATCTGCGCGAAGCCGCGGCCGGATTGCAGACCCCGATGGTCGGCACGCCGGAGGATTTCTATCGCCTGCCGAGTGGCCGGGCCGCCCTGCCGAAGATCACCGAAGACGATATCTGCTACATCCAGTATTCGTCCGGCAGCACGCGCTTCCCGCACGGCGTCGCGGCGTCGCATCGCTCCGTCGCGGCCAACGTTCTCGGCATCATTAATGACGGCGTCCACATCACGGCGGGCGACCGTTGCACGTCCTGGCTGCCGCTCTATCACGACATGGGCCTCGTCGGCTGCTGCCTGACGCCGGTGTTCGCGCAGATGTCGACCGACTATGTCGCGACTCCGGATTTCGCGCGCCGCCCGCTGGTGTGGCTGAAGGTGCTGTCAGACAACGGCGGCACGATCTCCTTCAGCCCGACCTTCGGCTACGACATCTGCCTGCGCCGGGCCTCCCGCGCCCGGGCCGACGAGTTCGACCTGTCGGCCTGGCGCGTCGCCGGCATCGGCGGCGAAATGGTCCGCGCCGACATCCTCGACCGGTTCTCCGAGACGTTCGCGCCGTCGAAGTTCGACAAGCGTGCGTTCGTCGCGAGCTACGGTCTGGCCGAATCGACCCTGGCGATCTCCTTTGCGCCGATCAACACGGGCATTCGCGTCGATGCGATCGTCAAGCGCGACTACTCGCTGACCGGCCGCGCCAAACCCGGCGAAGCAGCCAACGACAGTGACGAGGTTCGCCCT
>DAINCG010000298.1:5478-6051 GCA_036732525.1 Pseudomonadota bacterium
GTTCTGCGGCCGGGTGTTGCCCGGTCACGAACTGGCGATTCGGGACAGCGAAGGCAACGATCTGCCCGACCGGGTGATCGGCCGCGTCCACATCCGCGGGCCGAGCGTGATGAACGGCTATTTCGGCGACCCGGCGGCGACCAAGCGCGTCCTCTCCAAGACCGGTTGGCTTGACACGGGCGACATGGGCTACACGGTCGACGGCGAGCTCGTCATTACGGGCCGCGGCAAGGATCTGATCATCTGCAACGGCCGGAACATCTGGCCGCAGGACATCGAGTGGGCCGTTGAAGGCCTGCACGGTCTGCGTCGGGGCGACGCCGCCGCGTTCTCCGTCGAGGATGAAGCGGGCGCCGAACAGGTCGTCGTCGTCGTGCAGTGCCGTCTGACCCAGGCGGAGGAGCGGGAGCAGCTTGAGCGTGAGATCAGCGCCGCGACGCGTCTCGTCGCCGGGGCCGATTGCCGCGTCGTGCTGGCGCAGCCGCGCAGCCTGCCGCTGACGTCGTCGGGCAAGCTCAGCCGCACGTCGGCCAAGGCGAACTACCTCGCCGGCCGCTACGATCCGTCGAAGTC
>DAINCG010000299.1:0-3420 GCA_036732525.1 Pseudomonadota bacterium
TCCGCGTCCGGAAGCCCCCCGGCCGCGCGGGCGTCGGCGACGGCCTCCCGCAGGCAATCGACCGTCGCCGTCCTGCCGAACGCCGCGGCGAAGCCCTGCCCGGCCTCCGCACGCAGCAGCGCATCGACCGAAGGCGGACGCCAGTTTGTCGGTATCTCGTGGCTCATCCATCCGTCCGGCCGCCGGAAGGGCGGCGCGCACGGAGGTTAACGGATCGATCCGGCCTCGGAAATCGCCTTCTGGCGAACGGGATCAGTGCAGGTGCGCGCGAACCGCGGCCATCAGGTCGGCGCGCAGCTCCAGCGCGGCCGGACTGTCCGCATCATCGAGCTCTTCCGCAAGCACGGTGCGCGCGGCCGCGACGTGGGCCAGCATCGCCTCGTACTCGGCCGGCGTCGCTTCGGTACGCTCGAACGTCAGATTGCAGAGCGCCGCGCCGATCTCGGAAATCAGCATGAAGCCGAAGGTCGCGCCCTGCCCCTTCATGTCGTGCGCGAAGCGGAAGGCCGTATCGAGCTGCTCGGCCGCCATCTCGGGGCTTGAGCGCGCGATCTTGAGGGCGCGCTCCAACTCGTCGAGCGACGCCGGCGCCCACTCGGAAACATAGGCGCGCTTCAGCTTGTCGATCGCCGTGCGTGCGCGGCGCAGCGAATCCTCCTCGATCCCGGCCGGTTCGGCGCCCGGCTCGAAGAATTTGAAGGCTGAGCGTGAAGAACTGGACACCTGCGAATCCCTCCAACCCCAACGGAAGGAGACTGTATCCAGCCCCGTCTAATGGACGCTTAAGCGGGATTGGCGAAATGCCGGGCTATTTTTTCGGACTGTCGATGCAATTCAGCCGATCGAGTCCCGGACACGGTAGTAGGCCGCGACGATCGACAGGAACCAGGGATTGCCACGGTAGAGCGGCATGGTTGGAAATCCCCTCCCGTCCAAGGCGGTTGCGCCATCCGGATCGCCCAGCATGCGCTGGCCGAGCTTGTGGCCGAGATAGACGCTCATGGCGACCCCGGAGCCCAGATAGCCGCAGGCGTAATGCACGCCGTCGACCTCGCCGATATGCGGCAATTTGTCGAACGTGAACCCGAGCTTGCCGCCCCAGCTATGCGAGATCGCGACGTCGGAGAGTTCCGGCCAGACCTTGACCATGAAGCGCCGGAGATGCGGCGCCGCCTCCTCAGCCTCCGAGTTCCGGAGGAGAGGCCGGCCGCCCATCAGGATGCGTCGGCCGTCGTGGCTCGGGCGGTAGTAGTGAACGGTCCGCTTGGTGTCGATGATCATGTTGCCCCGCGGCGCGAGCCGGCGGACGGTCTCTTCAGGCAACTCTTCGGTGGCGATGATCTGGCTCGCGACCGGGATCACGCGCCGCGCGAGCGTCGGCAGCGCGCCGTCGGTGTAGCCGTTGGCGCCGATCGCCGCCTGACTGGCGCGCGTGGTCCCGCGTTCGGTCTTGATGCGGAAACCCGCTCCGTCCCGCTCGATGCCCTCGACCCGGCAGCCGTCGATAACCAGCCCGCCCGCGGCCCTGACCCGGTCCAGAAGGCCCGCATGGAACATCGCCGGGTGAATGATGCCGTCCCGCTGGTTGAAGCGGCCGCCATGGTAGAACTCGGAGCCGATGTGATCCTGCTGGTCCCGCCGCTCGACGATTTCGACCGCGGCGCCGAGCTTCTCTTGCAGCGTCGCGGCTTCACGGCGAAGCGCCTCCATCGCGCCCGGCTTGTGCGCGCCCAGATAGCGGCCGGAGCGCACGAAATGCGCCTGGATCTGCTCCCGCTCCAGCAAGTGCTCCAGATAGTCGACGCTCGCCTGGCCTTCCCGCCAGAGCGCCTTGGCGCCCGCTTCGCCAAGCATCGCTTCCGTTGCGCCATAGGAGAGCTTGAAGGGGAAGTTGCCGACCCCGCCGCCGTTCCGGGAGCTGGCGCCGTGGCCGGCCTGCTCCGCCTCGAACACCGCAACGGACTTGCCGCCGCGCAGCGCGGTTAGCGCCGCCGAAAGGCCCGTATAGCCTGAGCCGACGATGGCGACGTCGACCTCGGCCGGCAGGTCCGGCCGCTCGACCGGCGGGCGCGGCGCCTGGTCCCACCAGTAGGGCGCGAGCTTGGTCGCGGCGAACGGGTCGGCCATGGCTCAATCCCGGCCCTTCATCATGCGGAGCGGATCGTATTCAAGCACGCAGTCGCCGCGATGGGTGATGACGCGGTTTCGGGTCCGCACCAGGCCGCGCCCGCCCTTGCTGGCCGCCCGACTCTCGACGACCTCCAGATCCACGTGAATGGTGTCGCCGACCAGCGTCGGCCCCTTGATGTCCATGGTCATGCCGAGGAAGGCGAAGCCGGTCTTCTGCAGGGTCGACTGCATCACCAGCCCCTCCGCGACCGAAAGGACGAGCGCGCCGGGCACGATGCGTTTGCCGGTCGGCGACTCGTGCTCGATGTATTCCAGATTATTGAACAGCACCTCCTGCATGCCGGTGACGCCGATGAAGGAGATGAGGTCGCTTTCGAAGAGCGTGCGGCCGATGGTGCGGAACTTCCGCCCGACGGTCATGTCCTGCCAGTAGAAGCCCTTGCCCAGTTCCTCGAAATCGTCGTCGGCCATGCGGATCGGTCCCTTGTCGTCGGTTTCGGCCGGAGCCTAATCCAGATATGCTGGCCCGGAAATGGACGCCGCCTCTCCCCGCCCTGCCCAGAGCGCCGCCCTGCCGCGCATCAAGTCGCCCTGCATCTCCGTCTGCACGGTGAACCCGGCGACGCGCCACTGCGACGGCTGCGGTCGGACTCTCAAGGAAATCGCCCAGTGGTCCCGCCTCGACGACGCGACGCGGGCGGCGATCATGGCGGAACTGCCGGAGAGGCGCGAAAAGTTGGCGGCGGGGGACGCGCCGACCTAATCCGGGTCCCGGCCGACCTTCACCAGGAGCTTGCCGAAGTTTTCGCCCTGGAAGAGCTTCAGGAAGGCGGCGGGGGCATTCTCCAGGCCGTCGACCCAGTCTTCCCGGTATTTCAGCTTGCCCTCCTCGATCCACTTCGCCATGTGCGGCAGCGCTTCCGGCCAGCGGTGGAAGAAGTCGAACACCAGGAAGCCCTGCATCCGCGCGCGCATCGGGATGAAATAGCGCGTGTTGCGCGGCACGAGCTCCGGCTCCGCCAGATTGTATTCGGCGATGCCGCCGCAGACGGCGATGCGGGCGCCGACCGCCAGATTCTGCGTGACGGCGTCGTAGACCTTGCCGCCGACGTTCTCGAAATAGACGTCGATGCCGCCCGGACAGTGCGCCTTGAAGGCCTGGTCCAGGTCGTCGGTCTTGTAGTTGACGCAGGCGTCGAATCCCAATTCGTCGAACACATAGGCGCGCTTGGCGGGCGAGCCGGCGACGCCGACGACGCGGCAGCCCATGATCTTCGCGATCTGGCCGAC
>DAINCG010000299.1:3430-6019 GCA_036732525.1 Pseudomonadota bacterium
GCACCTCGCCGAAGACGACGAAGGCCAGCGCCAGGCCGACGACCGCGCCGACCGCCCCCGACGCCGCCGACACGACCACGGTCTCGCCCGGCCGCGGCTCGCCGACGTCCAACAGGCCGAAATAGGCGGTCATGCCCGGCATGCCGAGCACGCCGTTCGCGGTCGAGATCGGCGCGAGCTTGGAATCGATCTTGCGCAGGCGCCCCATCGGCGGCACGGCGTATTCCTGCCAGCCGAGCGTCCCCTCGACGATCTCGCCGACGCTCCAGTCCGGATGTTCCGACGCCACGATCTGGCCGACGCCGCCCGCCGTCATCGTCTCGCCGATCTGGATGTTCGGCGCATAGCTCGCGACCGCGTTGATCCGCCCGCGCATATAGGGGTCGAGCGACATGCAGATCTGGCGGACCAGCACCTGGCCCGGTGCCGGCTTGGGCGTCGGCGCGGTCTCGAGGCGGAAATTATCTTCCCGCACCATGCCGTTCGGCCGGCTGGCGAGGACGATCCGGCGATGCTCCGCCGGGATCTCCGGCCCGCTCACGCCTGCATGCCCGCAAGCTTCGCGAACCGCTCCAACTCGTCCAAATGCGCCTTCGGCGACGGCAGGTCGGAATCGATCGTCCGGAAGCTGACATGCGTCATGCCGAGCTTCTTCCAGCCTTCCAGATCTTCTTCCCAAACCTTTTCGCCGCGGTTCCAGTGATGCAGCGTCGCATTCAGGCCGAAGGTCGCCGGGTCGCGGCCGAACTCGCCCTGCCACTGGGCGATACGCTCCAGGGTGCGGCGAGTCTCGTCGTTCGGCTCGGCGCGCGGGTTCATCGAATAGCCGTCGCCCAGGCGGACGGCGCGGCGGATGGCGTTTTCCTGAAAGGCGCCGATCCAGATCGGGATCGGCTTCTGCACGGGTTTAGGATTAATCCCCATGTCGTTGATTTCATGGAAATCACCCTTGAAGGTAATTGCCTCCTCCGTCCAAAGACGGCGCATCACTTCGATTTGCTCCTCGAAGCGGCGGGCGCGCGTCTTGTAGTCCATGCCGAGGCCCTCGTATTCCTCGGGGCTCCAGCCGATGCCGCAGCCGAGGCGGAGGCGGCCGCCGGACAACTGGTCGACCTCCGCCGCCTGCTTGGCGACGACCGTCGCCTGCCGCTGCGGCAGGACGAGGACGGCCGAGGCGAAGGTGATCTTGGTCGTGAGCGCGCTCGCGTAAGCGAACAACGTCAGCGGCTCATGAAACGAGCGGTCGACCGTGTAGTAGTGCGCCCAGGGCGCGCCCTTGGCGTCGCGATTGCAGAGCACATGGTCGATGCACAGGACGTGGTCGTATCCCAGGCCTTCGGCCGTCTGGAAGAAATCCCGGACCATCGACATGTCATCGCCGATCTCCGAGTGGGGAAACACACAGCCGATCTTCATGGCCTGGCAGGCTCCTATTCCGCGGCGACGGCCGCCCGTTCGGCCGCGTAGGTCGCCAGCGCGTCGTCCGCGACCGGCTCGATGGGCGTGAAGTCGCGGTGCGCGATCCATTCCGCCCGGTTGAACTTGGTGATGTGGTTGGAGACGGCGCAGAGCGTCAGATAGACGATCTTGCGCGGATAGGGCGTGATGTTCGGCGGGCTGGCGTGCACCAGATTGCCGTGGAACATGATGACCGAACCCGCCGGCCCTGTCGGCGCGACGATGCCGCCCTCGTCCGCGAGCTTCGAGACCGTCGCCTTGTCGAGCGTCCAGAGCGGATATGAGGTGGTCTGCAAGTCGTGGCCGGCCTCCAGCACGCCTTGCTTGTGGCTGCGCGGAATGAACATCAGCGCGCCGTTGATCGGCATCACTTCGTCCAGGAACACCGCGATGTTCATGGCGCGCGGCTCCGGCATGCCGTCGTCGCGATGCCAGGTGCCGAAGTCCTGGTGCCACTGCCAGACGTCACCGTCGAAGGCCGCCTTCGCGTTGATCTTGAATTGGTGCATGTAGACCGGCTCGCCGAAGAGCTCGGAGACCGGGCCGACCAGCCTGGGATGCGCGCCGAGCCGACGATAGGCCTCGTTGTAGGTGTGCGCGGCGAAGGCCGTGCGGGGCGCGCCCGACGTTTCACGCCAAACCTCTTCCCGATCCTCGGCATAGATGGCTTCCGCCTCCGTCCGCAGCACGGACATTTCCGCGTCGGAGAAGCAGCTCCGCAGTAACAGGTAACCTTCCCGATCGAACTCTTCGCGCTGCGCGTCGGTCAGATGCATGGCCGATCTCCCCGAATGAAGGTTTTGCCGGACGGTGCTATAGACTCGGCCGCGAAGCAAGGGAGTCGCGGGGATGGGCAAGAAGCTCGAGTTCGTGTTCGACGTCGGCAGCCCGACGGCCTATCTCGCCTGGACGCAATTGCCCGGGCTGTTACAGCGGAGCGGCGCCGAACTCGTCTATGTGCCCGTCCTGCTGGGCGGCCTCTTCAAGGCGAGCGGCAACGCGTCCCCGGTCGATACCCCGGCGAAGTCCGCCTATATCGCGCGCGACTGCCAGCGCTACGCGCGAAAGCTCGGCGTGCTCTTCAAGATCAATCCGTACTTCCCCGTGAACACGCTGATGGTGATGCGGGGC